>CALXZQ010000004.1 GCA_944393275.1 uncultured Clostridia bacterium | reverse complement strand
CTCCTTTTATATAAGATTTCTAACTACACATTATACTATTTTGTTTAAAAAATCAAGTAAAATGTAAATATTTTAGACTTGAATTATATTTTCTTATATGTTACACTTTATTTCATTGGAGGACTTAAAATGAATGTTTATGATTTTGATAAAACAATTTATGATGGAGATTCTACATTAGATTTTTATCTATTCTGTTTAAGAAAACATCCATATCTATTATTTTATATACCAATGCAATTAGTATATGTTATCTTATACATGTTTGGAAAGTACAAAAAAACTCAATTTAAAGAACATTTTTATACGTTTCTAAATAAATTAAAGGATGTAGATAATGATATAAATAATTTTTGGAACATTAACCAAAAAAAAATTAAACTTTTTTATAAGAATCAAAAGAATTCTAGTGATGTGGTAATCTCTGCTTCACCTGAGTTTTTATTGCAACCAATCTGTTCTAAATTAGGCATAAATTCTCTTATTGCTTCTAAAGTTGATAAACACACAGGTAAATATACCGGTATTAATTGCCACGGTGAAGAGAAAGTTAAAAGGTTCCATAAAATATATCCAAATCAACAAATAGATAAATTTTATTCAGATTCTTTATCCGATAAACCATTAGCTTCTATTGCTAAAGAATCTTATATCGTACATAAGGAACAGATTATAAAATGGAATGAATACAAACCTTCTACTCTTGACAAACTAAAAAAAATGTTTTTATCTAAGAGTTTCATTTTGTTTATATTTGTTGGTTGTATAAATACTTTTAATGGTATATTATTTTCTTACCTATATTCTTTAATAATAAGTAATGCTAATCTAGCTTTTGTTGTTGGGTACATTACTAGTTTAACAGTATCTTACTTGCTTAATAGTTTTATTACTTTTAAAGAAAAACTGGAATTTAACAAATACATAAAATTTTGTATTTCTTATATTCCAAATTTTATTATTCAAAACATTATAGTGTTTATTGTTTATAATACACTAAATTGGAATAAATTAATTGCTTATGCTTTGGCAGCTATAATAGGTTTACCTGTAACATTTTTACTTATGAATATTTTTGCATTTAAAAAGAAGAAATCTATTTAAAAAATAGATTAGAAAAGATGTAACTTTGGGTATTTAAAAGCCCACCTTTTGTTACATCTTTTATTTTATATCATTATTTTCTCTTTCGCCATTATATTCATTTACTAAGTATAGCGGCCTATTTTTAGTTTCATTAAATATTCTTCCTAAATATTCTCCTACAATTCCAAATAGTAGTATTTGTATTCCTGAGAAAAATAATACTAATAATATAATTGCTTGATAAGCCTGTATAGGCATATTGATTACAAAACTTTTAATAACAACATATATAAAATATATTATTAATGCCAAAAATGTAGGAATACTAATGTATGTGGATATTCTAAGTGGTGATGTTGTAAAAGATGTTATGCCATCTATTGCTAAATCAATAAGTTTTTTATAATTCCATTTGGTTTGTCCTGCAATTCGTGGATCTCTTACAAATGGCACTTCTTTCTTTTTATATCCTATCCAACTAAACATACTTTTTGAACATCTTTGTGTTTCTCTCATTTTTCTTAAAGCATTTATACACCTTTTATCTAATAATCTAAAGTCTCCGGTATCTTTTTGTATTTCTACATTTGTCAATTTTTGTAATACTTTATAGTACATCTTTGAAGTAAACTTCTTAAGAAATGTTTCGCCTTTTCTACTAGTTCTTCTTGCATAAACATCATCATATCCTTCTTCCCAATATTTCAATAATTCCGGAACTAATTCTGGCGGATCCTGTAAATCTGCATCCATAAATATTGCACAATCTCCTGTGGCATAATCTAACCCTGCAATCATTGCAACTTCTTTCCCAAAATTTCTAGAGAAGTCCACATAGCATATCCTTTTATCTTTCTTTCTCAATTCTTTTATTATTTCTAATGTCTTATCTTTACTTCCATCATTAATAAATAATATTTCAAATTCATAATTAGAATTATTATCCATCAATTTTTTTAATCTTTCATAAAGTAAGTTTAATGAATCTTCTTCATTATATGCTGGTATTATTATACTAACTTTCTTCATATTTATTTTCCTTTTTAATTTTAATATTGTGAAAATCTTGGTTAGATTTACTATAATTCATTTTAAGTGCTATATTATCTTTATTTCATCTAATATACTTAAGTAGCTTTATTCTTCTATATTTATTGTTTTGCTTATAATATATTGTGGTCTTCCTTTGCATTCATCATATATTCTTGCAATATACTCACCTATCATCCATAATGAAACTAATATCATTCCTCCTAGGAATGTCATAACAACCATTGAAGATGTCCAACCAGGTGTTATATTATTCCATTTAAAGATAAATGATAATAAAGAATATATTAGAATTAATATAGATATTACTATTGATAATATTCCTAATCCTCCAACAATTTTTAATGGTTTTGTTGAAAAACTAATAATTCCATCAGATGCTAGTTTTAGCATCTTTTTTAGTGGATACTTAGTTTTACCTGCAAATCGCTCTTTTCTTTCATACTCATATGCATATTGATTAAATCCAACCCAACTAAATAAACCTCTTAAAAATTTATTATGCTCTGGAAGTGAATTTATAACATCTATAACTTTTCTGTCTACTAATCTAAAGTCTCCAGTATCTTTTGGTATATCAACATCTGACAGAGCATTTAAAGTATTATAGAATACTTTTGCAGTTAATAATTTAAATGCTGATTCTCCATCTCTTTTCTTTCTTTTTCCATATATTACTTCATAACCTTGTTCCCAATATTTAAGCATATCTGGAATAAGCTCTGGTGGATCTTGTAAATCTGCATCTATTATAACTATTGCATCACCTGTTACATATTTGAGTCCAGCTGTTACTGCTGCTTGATGTCCAAAATTTCTTGAAAATGATATTATCTTCACCCTTTCATTTTCTTTTGCTATATTTTCTAATATAGCAAAAGTTTTATCTTTTGAACCATCATTTATAAAAATAATTTCATACTCATACTCTTCTCTTAGGTTTTCTAATACTTCCTTAACTTTTTTGTAACAAGTTTCTGCAACTTGTTCTTCATAATACATAGGTATAACAACTGAAACCTTTTTCACGACTATTCCTCCTTTTTTATTTCAATATTTTCTTGAAATAATTATTTTTATCTGGTGCTATAAAGTTTTTTATAAATATATCACACTCTTTGTTCTCAAATTGTCCAAACGTTGTGTAGGAATCATTATATGTAATAAACCTATGATTCTTCCAATTATCAATTGTATTTGTGATGCTTCTGTAAAACTCATTGAAGTTTGTTAAAAATGCTATTGATAAAATGACATATAATATTATCAATCTTCTCTTTGTAGTATTTTTATTATCAACAAACTTTAGTACTTCAATATATAATAATATTAATATTGGTATTGTAGCTCTATTTCCTAAATCTAATCCTCCACCTAAGTAAAAAGTAGGAAGTATTGCTAGGATAATAAAATATGATAACACTCTCTTTCTATTTTCCTTAGTAATTATAATACTATATATTCCAAATTCTAAAATTAAGAATAGCAAATATCCAATAAGTATATGTGTTAAATTTCCATTATTATAGGCTCTTATAAAAACTGACCCTTTCTCACTAGAGTTCTGTAAGAACAATAAACCTATAGGAATTACAGAAATTACTCCTATGATATTTTGAATAGAAAATAATTTTTTAATTCTACCCACGTTTATCAAACTATTAAAATTAAATCCAAATATTATAACCAAAATACATACCAATATGAGTCCTAGACAAGGGAATGGTGAAAATGGTAATAATAATGCGACAAATACTCCTAAATTCTTATATGATTTATCATTTACCAATAGCATTGTAACAATCCAAGCAGGTAATGATTGGTTAAATACCCAAAATAATTGTGTTACAAATGTCGACATACAAAACATTCCATTTGCTGTATCTATATGAGAAGATCCAAGTAGTAGTACGCTTTCTCCTAACCATTTGTTAACTATAAATCTAGTAACAATATCTAGTCCTCCAAAACATATAAATATTAAAAAATATTTTATCTTTATTTTATTTAGCTTTCTAAATAACAAATAGAAAAATAGTGTTGTTCCCCAAATCTGCCATAATAGTAAAAATATATTGGCTGCAGTAAATCCTAATGACTTCCCAATGGCTGCTCCAGGTAGCCAATATGCAAAATAGTAACTAAGAAAGCCTTTTTCAGCTCCTATCCTATTTGCTTCATATTCCTTTTCTGAATAATCATATTTTACAGGCCAATCATAATCGATAAGGTCATGTAATATAGCATTTCTTCCTTTGTAATCCCAATTTTGATAAAATAGCCCTCCTGCTCCTGATAATATGTTTAAGCCTAAAATACATAACACCATAATTGTTATTTTCTTACAGTTAAATATGTTTTTATATTCTTCTATAGACTTATATTTGGTCTTTTTTATTACTAAAACTAATGCTCCTGCTAAACATATAGTGCAAGGTATTGACACATACCATTTAAACCAAAACATTAATAGCATAGCTATAGGTATGGCCAACATCAAATATGAACATATAATTAATGCCAAATCAATTTTTTTATATCTTCTCCAAACTTTTTCATTTTCTAGTTTTTGTTCCATTTTTTGATTTCTTCCTCCATTTTCTATCTACATGTATCCTTAATCTTTTACTACATCTTCACTATGGTAATTCCCCTTCAATTTTTTCATTTTTACTTTAGAATCAATTAATTTAAAAACTCCTATTATATATACTTTGAAAAAACTTTTGTAATACTGAAATTTTTATTAATTAATCCTATTTCATATTTAAATAAGAAAATATTTTAACAATTTAAAATTCTTTTTATACAATATAAGTAAGAATCTATAGTACTATCCAACTATATATCTCATAAAAAACAATTTTCATGTCTTATTCCTCTTCTACATAAAATAATATTATTATTTTATGGTAAATACATTATTGAAAAAACTATTATAGCATACAACGCCACTATAAGCATTAATATCTTATCTTTGAACAATACATCAACTGGATCACCAAAAGAATCTCCTTCTACATCAAGACTATATTTCATTAGTATAATCATGACAATAGGAACTGTCCATACCATTAAATTCGTTCCCATTCTTTCAATTGTAGTAGCATCTACACACCACAATGCATAAAAAACAATTGATAAAGTTAGACAAACATACATATTTTTATCAAGAAATTCCTTACTATATCTTTTTAATACTTCTCTCGACTTATCACCTTGTTTTTTTATTTCATTTCTTCTTTTCCCTAGTCCCATATAGAAAGAACCTGATATAATAGTTAGATATAACCAGTTAGATACTTCTATATCAGTTATAGTTGATCCATATAATACTCTGATTAAAAACCCTGAAACTAATATAACTATATCTATTATAGGTTTGTTTTTTAATCCAAATGAATATGCTATATTTAGTAAAACATATGAGCTAAGTAGTACAGCTGCTTTTGCTAAATTTTGTACTGTTATACTTCCAGTTGTAAAAATAATTGTATTTAGTAAAGCTGCTATAACTATTAGTATTGTAGCTAATATAATTGCTTCCTTCTTAGAAACAGCACCCGATGCTAAAGGTCTATTTCTTTTTACAGGATGTTTCCTATCATTTTCTATATCTTTTAAATCATTAATAATATAAACAAACGATGCTACAAAGCCAAATGATAAGAATCCAATTATACAATCTGTTAATTTTTCTAGATTAAAAATATTTCCACTGAAAATTAATGGCAAGAATATTAATATATTTTTAAAATAATGCTTCACTCTTATCAGTTTTATGTATTCTTTTATTTTATTCATTTTTTATTCCTCTTCAATTAGTATAATAGTTGATAGTTATATGCATAATTCTCTTTAGACTCTTTATTATCAGTTAATTTATATTTAACATTATAGTCCCTCAAATTAAATATAATTCCATAATAGTTATTATTATTAAATGAAATTTCAATTTCATCTCTACTTTCTGCCATCTCTTTAAGATTATACATACTATATTTTACATTTCTTGCTACTTCTATATCTTCTATTCTCCAGTATACAAAAACACATACATTTATCATCATTATAATAAAAACTATACTGCTAATTACATTTTCTAATATTGCCTTGGCTTTACTTTTATTTACATTTGCAATATAAAATAGTCCAAACATTGCTAATATAGGTATTAGATATAATTGCGGAGAATATCTTGCCCACCATGCTTCCGCCATACATAATGTTGTTACAAATGTTCCAAGTAATATTGCTATTATATATTTAAACACATTTTTGTTGTTCTTGAATATTTTTATTATTGAATAAATAAAAGTAATAATTGAAATTAGTAAAATTCCACTAAAAAATATTCCATATCCACCTATTCTTGTATCTGGTATCGCTAAATTATTAATTTCTTCATCCTTAATAGAAAAAGGTATTTTTAAATCTGGAGAATTACCAGATGTATAAGTTATATTTTCTGAAACCGCAAAAATAGATTCAAAAAGTTTTACAAATCTATTTTTTTCTCCAAAAGATTCTGGTTGCATTGTAGTAATTATATCTACTTTATCTTTTCCAATAATTGGATATAATGGATTTTTATGTTCTATAGTATTCTTAATATATGTAGAAGCTCCTACAATTCCTATTCCTACTATTACTATTATAATAAAATTTATAGTTGTTTTAAAAAATACCTCTTTAAATCTGTTATCTTTTATACTTTGAACAAGCCAGAATATATAAAATACTATCGAGAATATTGCTGCAAAATAAATTCCCGTAAATTTAATATTCATACAAAGTGTAATCTCGGCAGCTAATCCAAACCATTTTACTCTACTCGATATAGCATCAAATTTTGTATCTGCTATCATTACTAAAAATAATATAATTCCATATATAAGTAATCCCATTATACCATCAACATAAAAAGTAAATAATTGAGATAACACAATAGGATTAATTGGTATTGCAATGGCAATTAATCCAGCTTGCCATTTCTTTAATAGTCTATCAGACAAATAATAATATGTAAGACAAGCAAGTGAAATAGCTAATAAAATAGTTATTACTTTTCCAGATTCTATATTATTAGTTACTGCATATATAGATGCCGCAAAATTCCATGTTACTTTTGGATAATGATCAATCCACAAAAATTGACCTTCGTTCTCTATTTCAGTGTCTAGTTTTTCACAAAATTCTTCACTACCTTCATATAAAGGATTCCATCCCTCTTTTATAAGTCCTATAGCGGTTTTATGATAAAAGTTTCCATCACATGAGGTATCAAATGTTTTTCCTATACAATAAGTAGCTAATATAAAAATTAGTATAGTAACAATTATACTTATTAAATAGATTGCTATATTCGATTTATTAATCTTTCTTTTATTAATTACTAAAAAAATTAAAATGGTTATTAGAGTAGCTACTATAATATTTGCAATAGACATTGGTATATTAATTATCTGAAATATTGTTGTTACTAATATATCCATTATTATAAATACTAACAATAAGATTCCTACATTTAAAATATAACTTCTTATTATTTCTTTTAAATTTTTTTCTTTATTTGTTTCTTCCATTTTTTCCTCATTTCATATTAGATATTACCTTATTTTTTATTTTTTTATCAACACCATGTTTTTTGGCTACATTCATTATTCCCGTAAAATGCAAAGTTCCTATAAAACCTCTCCATAAAGGATTTTGCCACATTCTGTCTCTAAATCTTTGCATTTTTTCATCATATTGCATACCAATTATTCCATATCCTCCTTTGTCTGAGAAATATTGTCTTTGGTCAACTTGGTTATACATTACTAAATATTGTCTATACATTTCTTCATTTTTTACGGTATTTCTATCAATGCATGTCCCGTTTTTTATCATATTAGAAAATTCCTCATCCATTGTATCTATCATGTTTTTTATTGTAAATCCATTCAAAACTTTTTTCCTACAATTTTCTTTTAACTTTTTATAATCCTTTTGATATAATATATCAGTCAAAGCTTTTACATATCTATCTATTTCTTCTTCCTTATATTCTTCATTTCTTAATGTATTGGATTTCTGAATATTATTTACTATTCTTCCACATGAAGAATCTACTAATTCTTTTTGTCCTCCCACATTAGCAGTTACAACTGGAGTTTTCATAGATAGAGATTCATATGTTGTAAGAGTTAATCCCTCTACTATAGAGCATATTAGAGTAACATGTGCAAGTTTATAAAATGGCCTTGTATCACTCTGATCTCCAAAGAAGATTACTTTATCTTCTAATTTAAGTTGTTTTACTAGTCTTTTTTCATCTCTTTCTTTTTCTCCTGAACCTACTATAAATAACATTAAATTGGAATCTTTTTTACATAACTTTGCAAATGCCTTTATAGCTAATAATGGTCTTTTTTCTATAGATTGTCTTGCACAAAACAAAATAATTTTTTTATCTTCGTATTTATCCTTATATTTTACTATTTCAGGATATTGTTCTAGTTGTACATTTTCTTCATTAAAAAATTCTGTATCAACTCCAATATATACCGTCTCTACATTTTTTGTTTTTCTACCCATTTTCTCAAACATCACATTTGCTACATAATTATTACAGGTGTATGTTTTATCTACAATTTGAGCAACTGCTGTAGACTCTCTAGGGTAATCACCATTTCTCCATCCCCAATTTTCACTATGTATATAATCTACAAATATAACCTCTGGGAAATTGCATTTAAGCCATGGTAATACATAATATCCATAAAAGCTGTTTGATTGGAATACTAAATCTATACTTCTGCTCTTTATTAAATAATGAATGAATGCAGCCCAATCCCTTCTATGTAAAAATGATGTTAAATCAAATATAGTTGCACTTTTTTCAAACTTTTGTCTCCATACATAATCTGACGGTTCTGTTGTTACTATTGTAATATTATATTTTTCTTTATTCAAGTTTGATATTAAGTCTAAATTAAATTTATCAGCTCCTCCTAATTTAAACCATGGTAGTATGAACAATAAGTTTTTCTTTTTACCTTTTTCCACTATAGGTTTTCTATCCCAATTAAATGTATATGGATATGAATTATAATCAAAATTTGTAGACATTGGATATTGTAATGCTGTTACATTTTTCTTAATTTTCTTTGCTTGTTTTTCTATTTCTTCTTCAGCATGTTTTTGCTTTTGCTTATCATTTTTTATTGATGCCATTGTGCCGCCTTCTTTTTTAGAACGATACCAAAAAGCATAATAATTCATTCTTACAGGATAATAACCTTTTTCTATCATTCTAAGCCACATATGCCAATCTTCATGAACATCTTTATCTACTGCTGAATATCCTCCAACATCTAATATAGCTTTCTTTTTTATTAAAGCACATACTGGAAGTATATTATCCTTTTTTTCTTGCTCACAGTCAAATACTTTTTTCCATAAGAAATTTTGTCCATCAAAAGTTACAGTATCTGCATATGCCCAAGTTGCATCTGGATTTGTTAGCATTGTAAAATATGAACATTCTAAATATGTTTTATCTATTACATCATCTGAATCAAGTATAAAAACTAAATCGCAGTTTGCTTTTTTCACAGCATTGTCTCTTGCGTTTAGTCTACCAGCATTTTTTTGGTTATATATATGAATCCTACTATCTAGATTTTCTAATTGTTCTAAGATTTCAGTAGTTCCTTCTTCTGTTGAACCATCATTTATAATATTCCATTCCCAATATGGAAAAGTTTGATTTATAACAGAATATGCTGTTTGCATAATATAGTCTTTACAATTATAATATGCTGTTGCAATGCTTATTAGTGGTTCCCCACTATTTAGTATATCTTTGTTCAATTCTAATCCCGGAATTTGCTTAAAATTAAAATTCTTATTTTCTTCCATTTTACAACCTTTCAAAACAATATATTATTTTTTTATTATTTTCCTTAAATAATCCTTTACTCCTTTATTTTCTTTTTTTATTGTTTTATTTATTTCTGCTATTTGTTCTCTTAAATCATCACATTCTTTTTTTAAGATACTTTCTTTTTCTTTCATCCATTTTTTATATTCTAAATGCTCATTCCAATTTTTTTCTATTATATTACTGCTAGATTCTTCTTTTTTTCCTATTTTATGATTTATATTTATCATTTCTAACATAAAATCAGAAATATTTATATCATATTCATATTCATCTAAATTAGTTGTATATATATTATTATTTATATCTAATTTATTTCTTATAATATTGTAATTTTTTTCAACTATTTCATTAATTTTTTCAATATTCATATTTAATATTTCTTTTGCTATTTTATCTATATTTATATCCTCTAATTGTCTTCCACAAAAATTTTCTTCTATTTCCTTTGCTATATTTTCATTCTTAACTAGACCTTTCGTATTATTGTACCCACTAATAATTGCCAATCTTTTCATTGCAATAGCCTCTAATATACATCTTTCAAGTCCTATTATTATATCATGTTTTTCAATGATTTCATTTACATTTGATATTCCCCCTAAAAAAGTTACATCTTTAATATCATTTTCTTTTACATAATTTTTAATGTTATTTAATTCATTACCATCTCCTACAATAGTTAAAAAAACTTTTTGATTACTCTTTTCTTTAAGACATTTATATAAGTTTATTCCGTTTATTATTGATTGTACTTTTTCAAATGTAACCCTACTTATGATTGCTAGCCTTTTTATTTCTGTTACATTTTTTTTGTTTGCATACTCTTCAAAATTTATAGAATTGGGCAATACAATACATTTTTTCTTGTCTAAAATTTGATATCTATCAATAGTATAATCCTTTATAATTGATGTTACTGCAATTATCTTATACGCATATTTAAATAATAATTTTAAATTTTCTTTATACGTAATAAACTGCTCTTCAAAATAATCATAAGGATTCAGGTTTTGATTTTCTATAATTGTAGGCGTCATATGTAAGTATACAATATACGGTACTTTGGCCACAATACATGCTGGAAATATTATATTTATTCCTGATAATTGATTTATATGGACCTCATTTACATTATACTGTTTAATTATTTCTAAAAGTTCATTTATTTTATTTTTATCATAATAAATTTTATTTTCAAAATCAAAATTAATACATTTTATATCTTGACTTTCTAATTTCTTGCATAATATTCCTTTTTTTGAAAGTATAATTACATTATATCCTTTTCTTTTTAATGCTACTGCTTGATTATATACATAAGTCTCTACTCCACCTATATCTAATTTTTCTAAACACAATAAAATAGATTTATTATTTTCCACATTAATCCCCTTAATTTATTATAATTCTTCCGCAAATCTTTTTTGTAATTTATTAAATATCAAATATCCTATAATACATAGTAATATTGCTACTCCAAATATGACTAATAACCCTCTTATATCTGGCATTTGTTGGTAATAAAATATATCTCTATATCCTTGAATTATATATGTCATAGGATTAAAATTAAATATCCATTTAAATTCTTGTGGTATTGAATCTAGTGAGTAAACAATTGGTGTTGCATAAAATAATAGTTGTAATATTACACCTAAAAAATGTTGTAAATCTCTGAAATACACCGTGACACTTGATACTATAAGTGAAATACCTAATAATAATATGTATTGAATTAATAATAACATTGGATAAAACAGTATAAATATAGATAACCCCATACCATACCCTAATACAAATCCTAAAATTATTATTGATGATATTAAAAATGTTACTGATTCACTTGTTACTAATGATAGCGGTAATATTTCTCTTGGAAAATATACTTTTTTTATTATGTTTCCATTTTCTATCATTGTAAATGACGCTCTATTTATTACTGTTGAAAAATAGTTCCATGGTATTAAACCACATACCATAAAAACAACATAATTTTCTATGTTATTTCTCATTATAAGTGGAAAAATAATTGCGTAAACAATTATTTGTAATAATGGGTTTACAAAAGACCACAATACCCCTAAAAATGAGTTTTTATATTTTCCTCCTATATCTTTTGTTACACTTGTTTTTAATAATTCTCTATAATCATATACACTTTTAAATATGCTCATAATTACTCCTTTACTTAGGTTGTTTCTTTTAAATATTCATCAATTACACTTTTAGTTTCACCATCTTTTTTTATTACACCTTTATGTAGCCAAATTGCTCTATCGCATAGATTTCTTGCTGATTCTAAACTATGTGTAACAAACACCATTGTTTTTCCTTCTTTTTTTAGTTCTTTCATTTTATTTAAACATTTTTCTTGAAAATGTTGATCACCTACTGATAATATTTCATCAACTAATAATATCTCTGCATCCACATTTATTGCAACTGAAAATGCAAGTCTCATATACATACCTGATGAATATGTTCTTACTGGGTTATCTATATATGTTCCAAGTTCTGAAAATTCTATAATTTTTTCTATTCTACTATCTATTTCTTTTCTAGTTAATCCAAATATAGACGCATTAAAATATATATTTTCTCTTCCTGAAAAATCTGGATGAAAACCTGCTCCTAATTCTAAAAGTGATGTTAATTTTCCATTTGTTGTTACTTTACCTTTATTAGGATATATAATTTTAGTCATTAATTTTAACAATGTAGATTTTCCACTTCCATTAACACCAATTAAAGCAACTGCTTCTCCATTATTTATTGTTAAACTTACATCTTTTAATACTTCTCTTGTTTCTTTTCTATTTCTTTTCCAAAACAACATTTTTTCTTTTAGACTATTTGCTTTATCTAAATATACATCAAATGTTTTATATACATTTTCTACAATTATTCTTTTTTCTGTGTTATTTGACATTATTCTTTCCTTTCTTATTTTATGACAATTTATATAATATTACAAATTCTATATATTGTCAAAACTTTTCTTAGTTATTATTAAACCTGGTATCCACATTATTGCTACTATTACTTTATTTATAAAACCTGGTGCGTTTTTTATTCCTTTCTTATTAGCAAGAATTGAAAATAAGATATAATGTTTATATATATACATTAATTTATTAAATTTTACACCTTTTAAATTCATTTCTAATATTTCTCTAAAATATTCATAATATCCTTTTGGATTTTTTTTAAATATCTCCTTTATATTTTTTGTATATCCATCTTTTTGATATTCGCATATCATTATAGGATCATTATAACATTTTATTTTATATTGTAAATCCATTTTATGATGCATTCTTGCCTCTGTAACAAATTTTTCATTTTCTTCTAATTCATATGAATATTTCAATCTTTTATCTGTAAAATAGACCAATGCCTTTTCTCCATTTTCACCTTCTTTGAAATACAGGTCAAACATTGTTGTTTTTTTATTCTTAAAATCTTTGCCTATATTGTTATTAAATTTATCGTATTTCAAAAAGCATAATGCGTATAAATCTTTTTCTTTTTTATTCTCTTCATATGCACGGTTTACAATTTCAAATGCATTTTCTGTAAAATAATCATCTGAATCACATTCAATTATTATATCACCTGTTGCATATTGGACCAAATTATTTAATGCTACCATTTTTCCCTTATTTTCTTGATAATAATATTTTATATCAATTATATTTTCTTTTATAAATTTATCTACTGTGGTTTTAGTATTATCTGTTGAACCATCATCCATTATTAACCACTCTATTTGTACATTATATTTATAGTTTACAATAAGGCTTTTATATAAGTCTTTTAAAAACGAATCCCTATTATAAGTTGGAGTTAAAACTGATACTTTCATATTATTCACCTAACACCTTAATTACTTTATTAATAATTTTTTCATTGTCATATTCTATTGGTTCTATTTTCTCATTTTGCAAATTACTTTTTTGTATAATTTCTTTTAGTCCTAAATATATTCCTTTTTCTGAATTTTCAAAAATACTGCTATTTTTATAATCTTTAATGACTTCCCTTGCAGCTGTATCTGTAATTAAAATCTTTTTATTTAATATTTTTGCTTCTTCTACTACCATTCCATATCCCTCAAAATATGACAATAAGCAAAAATAGTTGGCCGCTTTAATATATGGATATGGATTTTCCTTTTGCCCTAGTAATATAAAAGTTTCTTCTAACCCTTCATTTTTAATTTTCTCTTCAAGCTTTTTTTTAAGTGGTCCGTCTCCAATTACAAAGATTTTATGATTATATTTATCGTTTATAAGCTTTTTATGAACATCTATTAATCTTTCTAGTGCCTTTTGTTTTACTAACCTGCATACAGTTACAAAATTCAACTCTTTATTGTTAAATTTTATATCTACGTTCTCTTCTGATTTTTTTATAACTAAATCTTTATCTATATAATTATGTATTACTCTTTTATGTACTCTTTCTAGCTCACTGTTTCTTAGTTCTGGATATATTTGTTCAAACTTGTCTCTGTTATCTTGGCTTACAAATACTATTGTATGATATTTACTATATGTTTTTCTATCTATTTTTCTTTTTATTCTAGCTTTAATACCTTTTCCAAAAACTAGTGACATATCATTATGTAGCCAAGCAATTTTTCTTGTTTTTTTATTTTTAACACTAAATAAACGTGTAATTGGTCCTTCTAAAAAAGCTATTTCTATATCATAATCTTTTTTTATGTGCTTCTTATATATACTTTTCTTAAAAAGCAATATTTTTAAAGGTATTAATATTTTTTGAATTTTAGTTAATTCTATATACTTTTTATTATATAACGAATATAACTTTATATTATTATTTAGAGAACTTTCTAGCTCTCCATTACCATATATTGTAAAAATACTAATTTCAAAGTCTTTATTTCCTTGTAATTTATTTGATAAATCTACTAATACTCTTTCTGCTCCTCCTATAGTTAAACTTGTTATACCAAAAAGTATCTTTTTCATAACTAAAGATTCACCTCCTTTATAACTTACTAACTAATTACGTCTTGTGCTTTATTAAACTTCCTTATTTTGATTATAATCATAGAACACATTACTATTGTAATCATCATTGTTGAGGCATTAAAAAATATATATCCAGAAAACATTGATAATGCAAATGTAAATCCAATTCCTAGCAATAACATTATATATTCTACATCTAATTTTTTGATATTTTTGATTCCAATATAACAGCTATATGCAAATATACCTAAAAATGGTACAAAATATAGAATAAATCCTATAACTCCAAAGTTAAATAAAAATGCTGGTATTTCCATTTCTAAAACCATTTCTCTAAATTGATTCATATACCCATTTCCTAGTAGAATGTATATTATATTAGATTGATTTCTTACTAATCTAAAATTATAGATTAATTGTAGAGTCCTCATTTGTGTATGGCTTAAATCATTTTCTCTTGCAATATTATATAAATCTATGACCGACTTTTTTTCAGGCTCATTCATAAATCCTTCTTCTAGTGTTCCATTTTCTATTTTTGATTTAATTTCCATTAAATCTCCTGTTATATGAGCTCCTTCATTTGTTTGTCTATCTATTATTTTTATTCCTTCCTCATCTAATTGCTTTCTTCTTTCCAATGTATTAGAACCAGCTAATGCGATTACTAGAGCCACGGCTAATATAGATATTAATCCTCCTGCAATTATTTTTTTATCAATTTCTATTCTATTTAATAAAGAAACTATTATTTCAGTTACTATATACACAACAATAACTATAATAAATCCAAATAAACCTACTCTTGTTCCTATTAGGGTTGTTAGAAATATTCCTATTCCTAATACTGTAGCCAAAACTATCCATCTATATTTTTTATCTTTTATAAGTGGTAAAAGTATAAATAATAATAATGTAAATATTGCACTTATACTATTTCCAGACTCAAACCATCCTTTTAGGCCTAAGCCTGTAACTTGATAAGTAGGTGATGATGTACCTGTTAAAATTGCTAAATAAATTGATAATATATATATAATACTAGATATTAAAATACATTGTTTTAATCTATTATCTTCTTTGTCTTTAAATATGAATATATACACGAACAAATTTAGTATCATAAATGTATAATTTACTAAATATTGTAACTCATGTATTACCCCATCATAAGAGCTTCCCGACTGTAAAGTTTTAAAAACTAGAATATGTAAAATAGCATATATCCCATAAATCATCCCTACTAATACTAGTTTTATCTTAAATTTATATTTAAAGAATATATATATTGCTGCAATAATTGCAACTATTGGTCTTATTATTGTTGATGGTGAGATTGTTGTTTCAAATGCATTCCTAAATACAAAACTTAGTATATCTAAAATAGGACAAGCTATAATGTACAAATATAATAGATTTTCTAATCTCAGCATTTTAAGTCTTTTTATTTTCATTATTACTCCTATCTTTTTATTTTAAATAATACTCCATATAATTTATATGTAAATTTGTTTATACTTCTTATATATAGATTCTTTCCTGTCGTCTCTTTTTTTAGAATTTTATTTTTCTTCCAATCAGGAAATATAGTATTTAAGTTTTCCCATGTTTGCTTTAAAACTTCTTTTCTTATTTTTTTATCTTTAATCTTTACCATTCTTAAGAATGAGCTACATAATAGAAATCTCGTATATACATATTCCAATTCATTTTTATATTCTTCATATATTCCATTTTCTTTATAATATTTAATTACATTATCTAGTACATAAAATATTTCTTTTGTCCTTTCATTTTGTGAATTTGATAATGAGTTATTTCTTTGCACATAATGAATAAACGGTTTCTTTACAAAGGAAATTTTATTTAAATATGGATTTAATTTATAAAAAAATTCTACATCTTCATATTTATATCTTTTAGGAAATTTTATATCATATTTATCTACTATTTCTTTTTTTATTAGTTTATTCCAAGCAACTACTCTAGCCTTTACAAGTGCTTCATGTTTTCCCTCATAGATAACACCTACATCTTCTACTGTCTTATTAGGATATTCCCACCAAAAGTCACATTCTACCATATCACTATTTTCTTGCTCTGCTGTTTTTAGCATTTCTTCATACATATTAGGTTCTATATAATCATCTGAATCAACAAAGGCAATATACTTTCCATTAGCATATGGCATTCCGTAATTTCTAGCATCCCCTAATCCTCCATTTTCTTTTTCTAAATAAATGATTTTATCAGGATATTTTTCTAAATATCCTTTGGCAATTTTTTCTGAACCATCCTCAGAGCCATCATTTACTAATATTATCTCTATGTCTTTTAATGATTGATTTATAATAGATTGTATACATTTGTCTATATAGTTCTCTACATTGTAAAATGGAACAATTACGCTAACTTTTGGCATACTTTTCTCCTACCTTAATTTTAAATATAATTCAATATTTATTGATAATAAAATTCTCTTTATTAACTGTTTTATATTTCTTATTTTTATATTTCTTATCATTTTTCTTTTTTTTATTTGTGCTATAAAATCCTTTTTATCTCGTTCTTCTAGTGTTTCTATTTTAAGTAATATTGTATTTGTACAAAATATCTTTATATTTTCTTTTGTCTTTTTTTCTATATTATAGTTTTCTATTTTTTTTATTATATTATCATATTGTAATAAGCTATCATAGGCCTTTTTTAGGGTTTTCTTATAATCATTTCCTCTCATTATGCTATTTTCTGTTTGTACATAAAAATAATTATATTTATCTATTGATACCATTGTCTTGGCTTTAACAATAATTAGTGGTAATAATCCAAAGTCTTCATGATATGTATTCGTTTCAAATTTAAAATCGTTTTCAATAAAAATATTCCTTTTTATTGCGTACAGCCATAATGTATCTATAAATACATCTTCTGAATATAATATATTAAATCCATTTTCTCCTGTAGTTTCTTCAAAACAAGGTCCTTGCATCTTAGAAATTTCTTTTCCATCTTTATTTACAAGAATTCCCTTCCATTTTATTAATTCTATTCCTTTTTCTAAATAACTTTCTATATCTGTAAAGATTGTATTTTTTACATAATCATCTGAATCTACAAATACAATATATTCCCCAGTAGCATTTTTTACTCCTATATTTCTACTATCTGCTACCCCTGAATTTTCTTTTGAAATATATTTTATCTTATTATTTTCTTTTGCATATTCTAATATTATCTTTTCTGAACTATCTTGTGATCCATCATTCACCAATATAATTTCATAATCTGTATAGTTTTGTTCTAAAATTGAGTCTAAACACTTTCTTAATGTATTTTCCGCATTATATACTGGAATTATAATACTTAATTTAGGCATACCATTTCCCTTCTTTTATAATATTTTTTCTAATTCTTTTAATATTTCTTTATTATATTGTTCCGGATTAAATTGTTGATTTATTTTGTATCCTTCTTTTATAAAATTTTTCATGGCTAAATATATATCTTCTGTACTTTTTTGTGTTACAATCCCATATTTATTTGCTATATCCTCTCGGCTATCTGATATATCTGTTGTAATTATTGGTAATCCTAATATTAAAGCTTCTATAAAAACTACAGGATATCCTTCATATTCAGATGACATAAGAAAACAATCGCTTATGCAAAAATATGGATATGGATTTTGTTTGGCTCCTAAAAATGTAATATAATCTTCTAGTTTTTTATCTTTTACCATATTTTTATATTTTATGTTATCTACTCCATCTCCAACAAACAATACCTTACATTTAATATTTTCTTGTTTAAGTTTTTCTACTGCTTCTATAATTCTTGATAATCTCTTTTGCTTTTCTTCATGTCTTCCTACATTTATAAATGTAATTTCTTTATTTTTTTTCATTTCTATTTTTTCTTTAGCATTTTTAAGTATTTTCTTGTAATTAATTAAATTATTAAATACTAAAAGCTTGTCCTTAAGTTCTGGGAAATAGTTTTCAAAATTGTTCTTGTCAAAATTAGAAACAAATATTATATTTTTAAATTTAGTTGCTTTTATATCGTTAAAAAATTTTTTATATTTTTCTATGTCTCTATCATAAAAATCCAAATAGTTATTATGAATCCATAATGCATTATTCTTACTAGCTGTCCTTGCAACAAAAGAGTCCACTAAACTATATGTTGCATAGTCTGCAGCAAAATCATATTTATTTTTATATTTCAATGTAAATCTTAGTCTTTTTAATGCATTTAAAATTTTTCTAATAAATATTATTCTATTATTGTTTGGTGTATATGTAATTATCTTAACTCTTTTATCTAGCTCCTCTAAAAACAATCCTTCCTTTTTTTCCAAAACTAAGGTTATATCGTATTTATCCGTCTTTGCTAAATAATTTAATAGTGTTAGAAGTGCTGTTTCAATTCCACCTACATCTAATGAGTACGCTGCAAATAATATTTTTTTCTTTTCTATAAAATTAGTAATTATTTTTATTATCTTCCCATTTGATGATTCAAATTTTGTTGGTTCAAAATCATTTATTTCTTTTATTGCATTCTCTAATTCTCCAACTTGTTCTATTCCTTTTATATATCCTTGATCTTTAAATGTATTTATTATTTGTAACTGGTGGTCATTTACATGTTCATCATATTTATGATATCTAGGTACTGCTATTACTTTTTTATTTTGTTTTATACAATCAACAATAGAACCAACTCCTCCATGTGTGATTATAAAGTTAGCTTCTTTTTCTAATTCTTTTAATTTTTTTGCTTCTATCATATCAAAAATTTTCATATCTTTTGATTCAAATTTTGTATTTCCAGCTTGTACAATAACTTCTTCTTTTATTGTTCCATTGTCTATACATTTCTGTACTTCTTCTAGTAGCCTATGAAAACTATTATTTTGAGTTCCTAATAATATTAAAATCATTAATAAATTGATCCCCCTAATACTGCTTTTGGATATATTTCTAGCATTTCCTTCCATTGTACTATAAACAAGTCTGCAATTGGATATATCAATCTTCCTGTAGCAGTCTTTGTATTTTTATTTGCAAATGTTTCTATATATATAATTTTGCTTCCAAATATTTTTCCTAAATAACACATTGGCCCTGCTGTATGTGTCCCTGTAGTAATTATAATTTCCGGTTTGTATTTTAAATATATGAATATTGTCTTTATACAGTTATATATGAATTGAAAAAAATATTTAAACAAGTGACTTCTTGTTCCATATAATAAATATGATATTTTATCTTTAAATTCTTCTTTGTATGATTCTGTCATTTTATCTTTTTCTGTTACAATATGATAATCATATTTATCAAATAATGGTTTTAATTGCATCAATTCGTTAAAATGTCCTCCTGTGCTAGAAATAAACATTACTTTTTTCATTTTTTCCTCCAATTTATCATGCTTATATAATATACTAAAAATTGCTTTTTTTCAATATTTATAGAACAAAAAAGAACTCTGTGCATATAGCAAAGAATTCTTTTTGTTAATATTTATATCTATCATTTATTCTTGTTTTTCTTTATCCTTTTCAAGTTCAGCATATCTCTTAATTTTCATTGTTGTAGTTTTTTCAAATTCATCTTTTTTTATTTCTAAATTCTTAATTGCTTTGTATGATGTTAATTGCTTATTAACCTTTTTTATTTCATCCCATATTATTTTATATATTTGTTCATCTGTTAGATTTTTCCCATGTTTCTCTAGTTCTTCTTTATTAGGTATAACTTTAGCAGAAATAATTAATTCTTTTTCTCCTTCAACTTCTTTTCCATATACCATACATTCTTGTATTTCAGGAATTTTACCTAACATTATTTCTATTTCTTCTGGATATATATTTTTTCCATTTTGGGTAACTATAACATTTTTACTTCTACCAGTTATATATAGATATCCATCTTTATCCATATATGCTATATCACCAGAGTTAAACCATCCATCATGCACTACTTCTTTTGTAGCTTCTTCATCTTCATAATATCCAAGCATTACAGTATCACCTTTAATCCAAACTTCACCTTCACCTTTCTCATTTGGATTGTGTATAATGATTTCATCTCCTACGACTGCTTTTCCTGCTGAACCAACTCTAGGATCAAAATCAGGTGTTAATGCTGCTATTGGTGCAGTTTCTGTTAGCCCATAACCTTGTAGAAATCCTATTCCTATATCTTGAACCCATTTTCCTACCTTAGTATCTATTGGTGCAGCTGCTGAAACTATTATTCTAATATTTCCACCAATATTATCATGAATTTCTTTAAATACTTTTCTTTTTATATCTACTCCTACTGATTTCAATGCATTAGTTATATGTATCATAGAATTTACTAATGCTGATTTTCCGCTCTTCTCTATTGATGCATTAATCTTTTTATATAAGTTTTCAACTAATAATGGTACTGCAAGCATTGCAGTTGGATGTGTTTCTTGCAAGTTAGGTACAATATATTTTAGTCCTTCACATATCGCAATAGAGCATCCTTTTGCCATAGGTAATAAAAATCCTATAGTGGATTCATATGTATGATGTAATGGTAGTACTGAGAAGAATCTATCTGATGGATAAATTTTTACATAAGGATTTACAGCATTAATATTTGCTGCTAAATTCTTATTAGAGATCATAACTCCTTTTGATTTTGAAGTTGTTCCAGATGTAAATATTAATACCTTAAATTCTTCTGGTATAATCTCTATATCTAGGTAGCTGTTATCTCCTGCTTCTACCATTCTTTTGCCTTCATTTAATACTGTATTAAATCCAATATCTCTACCCTTTAATTCATCATCAGAATACATCTCAATAAAATATTTTACTGATGGTAAATTATCTTTTATTTTATTTATATGTTCTTTTTTCTTGGCTGAATATATTACAGCAGTAGCTTTAGCCCTTGAAATTACATTTTCTAATTCATTTACTGGTAATTCTTTATCTAATGGTACTGCTATTCCTGCACCACAAAGTAATGCCATATATGAGATATACCAATGATAAGTCGTTTCACTTACTATAACTATTTTCTCATCTTTTAAATTTAAAAATTTAGTTAACCCTGTTCCTAAACCTATAACATCTTCTCTAAATTGTTTAAAGCTAATTTCTGTATATGGTTCTTTATGGTCATATTTTTCTAATACAAATTCTTTATCTTTGTATTTTTCTGTAGATTCTAGGAAAATTTCTTTTATTGTTTGGTAATTACTTCCTGGGTAATTTTTCTTATTTTCTTTTTCCATATTCTTTTGTATCTTATCATAATCTACATTTACTTCTCCTATTTTATCTATTCCTTCCATTTTCATTTTAGGAAATTTAAAATTTGGTATTTTAAAATCCAATCCCATTTTAAAATTACTCCTCCTTTTATACTTCATACCTATATTATTTCATATTCTTTGTTAAAAGTAAACATTTTAGTGTTTTCCGACTGCTTAGTACAATGTTATAATATATTTTATTGTATTTTTCTTTTTCATATGTTAAAATTCCAATGTGATAATTTTAGGAGATGATATTATGGCATTTTTTGAGCACACTTTTCAGATAGGATTTAGAGATACTGGAAAATCAAACACATTAACTAATAGAGCATTTTTATCTTTTATGGAAGATATCGGTGGTCTTCATTCAGATTGTGCAGGATACGGTATTAATGATATAGAAAAAACATATTTAACTTGGATTTTAGTTGGCTGGAAATTAAAAGTTTTTGATAGACCAAAATGCGGTCAAAAAATTAGAATTGTAACTTGGGGAAAAGATTTTGGTAGGGTTCATGCTCTTCGTGATTTTGAAGTGTATGATGCAAATAATAAATTAATAGCAATAGCAACTTCTAAATGGGTTTTATTTAATACCCAAACAAGCAGACTTACCCGTATTTCTCAGGAAGTTGTAGATGCTTATACAATTGAAAATAAGTCTGTTTTTGATGAAGAAGTTACTTTTTCAATTGACGCACCTCCTTCTACTGAAGTTTCTAATACTCTATATTATACTATTCTAAGAAGAGATATAGATATAAATAATCATATGCATAATCTATATTACTTAGATTTCGCATACGAAGTCCTTCCAGAAGAAGTATATAATAATATAAGTTTTAATAATGTTGAAATTGTTTATAAAAAGGAATGTTCTTTAAATTCAAAGATTAAATGTGAGTATATTTTTTCTGACAATGCTCATTATATTTATATTAAAAATGAGGATGACTCTTCTCTACATACGATTATAAAGCTATATTAAACTAAAAGAACTGAAAATAGTATATACTGTTTTCAGTTCCTTATTATTCTAAAATATTATAAAAATTTTTAAAACTATAGCCTTGATTTCTTAAATATGCTATTATCTCTGGTAGCATTTCATATGTATTTTTTTTATCTCCTGCATCATGCATTAGTATTACCACGCTCTTCTTCTGTCCTATAGTATCTATTAAATATTGCATCATTTCTTCTTTTGTTTTTCTTCCTTCTGAGTCTCCAGTTAAAGCATTCCAATCTAAATATAATATATTATTGTCTCTTAGTATATTTATAGCTTCTTTTTTTATATTATCATATTTCCCGCCTTTTGACCCCCCTGGGAACCTGAATAAATGAGAACTATATTCTTGATCTCCTAATGCATTTTTTATAAGTTGTTCCGTCTTGTTAAATTCTTCTAATACTGTATACGGACTTGAATATATATATTCATATTTATGAGAATACCCATGATTTGCAATATAATGTCCCTCATCATATGCTCTTTTTACTATTTCTGGATAAAACTCAACTCTGCTTCCTAGTATAAAGAATGTAGCTTTAATGTTTTCTTGTTTCAATAAATCTAATATTGGTAATGTTACCGTCTTTGATGGGCCATCATCAAATGTTAAATATGCAACTTTTTCTTCAGATTTATATATATTATCTACTTTAGATTTTACTTCATCAGTTATATTAAAGTATGTTTTAAATTCATATGTATGTAAATCCACTTTCTTATTTACTATTTTGCTTATCTGTATTTCTTTATTTTTATTATATGAATTTAAAATTAAAGCTATATTCCCTATAAATATAGCTAAAATAAGGAGAATCATTACTAAAATAAATATTTTGTTTTGGTACCATTTTTGTTTATAAATAATTATATTATATTCATCCATTTAACATCCTCCAAAAAGTACTAATCATATTATATACTATTTTGTAGAATTTTGGTAGTAAAAACAAAAAAATAAATAGGAAAAATTCCTATTTATTTTTATTTTATTTATCTTTCTTCTTTAGAAACATTTATTCTAAGTAGCTTAAATATCTCTACAATTACTATAGGTGCTATTATCAATCCTACAATTTCTAGTATATTTCCTAGTGGTAATTGTGGTGGTATACTAAATATTTTTCCTAATGCTGGAATAAATATTATTACAAACATTAATGC
>CALXZQ010000003.1 GCA_944393275.1 uncultured Clostridia bacterium | reverse complement strand
ACGAGTAGAGTTTGAAGATATATCCAAATGTCTTAAACTATCTATAATAAAATCAGAATTATTTAGTAAAATAATATTGCTGTGTTTACCCATTAATTCTATTACTAGTTTTTTATTTGTTAAATCATTTAGTTCATTGTATCCTTCCAAGTGTATTATAATTATTCTCTCTAAATCATAACTTTCGATTCCTTTTATTTTATATCCTAAAATATGTTTTCTAAGTAGCATACAAAAGTTAGGAGCATTTTGAGGATTAGGTTTTATATTCGTTGTCAAGTGAATTCTGTAATTATTAGGGTCAATACAAATATTTAATGCAAAATTTTTCCCATTAGCATATATACCTAATAATATTTCATTCTTATTAGGTTCAAAAATTTTATTAATTTTTCCATTACACAAACTATTGTTAAGTTCGTAAACAATAGTCTTTGTTATAACACCGTCAAAAGCCATAAAATTCTCCTATAATAAAAAAATTTGTTTAATTATAATATAAATAATAGAATATATCAATTAAATCTGTATAATTATAAAAAAAAATTAAACAGTATTGACTTAGGCAAAACACTGGATTATAATACGTTCATAAGCTAAAGCAGGAGGTTAAAAAAGACAAATGAAATCAGAGAGCGTATTTTATGTCTTCGGTAAACAATATGAAAACATGCAAGATGAAGATTTAATAAAAGTTATTAAATCTGGAGATAAGTATGCTTTAGATTATTTACTAGAGAAATATAAAGAATTGGTAAATATGAAAGTAGGAAAATACTATATAGTAGGAGCAGAAAAGGAAGATATTATTCAAGAGGGCATGATAGGATTGTATAAAGCTATAAAAAATTTTGATGGAGAAAAACAGGCATCTTTTAAATCCTTTGCAAATATATGTATAGAAAGACAATTAATAACAGCAATAAAGTCATCTAATAGACAAAAACACATACCTTTAAATTCATATTTGTCTTTAAATACAGCAGCCTATGAAAATGAAGAAGACACAGAATTAATAGATATATTTGATAGCAATACAACTGAAGATCCACTAGATACTATAACTAAAAAGGAATATTATAAAACTGTAGAAGATGCAATAGATAAGTCTTTGAGCAAATTCGAAAAACAAGTTTTAGAAAAATATATACAAGGAGAGAGCTATGTAGATATTGCTGCAAAATTGAATGCACCAGTTAAATCAATAGACAATGCAATACAAAGAATAAGAAAAAAAGCAATAAAGAATATAAATAATGACTAATAGAAGAAAACTTGCAATCAAAGTTATGCTTCTATAGCTCAGTAGGTAGAGCAATGCCATGGTAAGGCAGAGGTCGCCAGTTCGATTCTGGCTGGAAGCTCCATAAAAATAATCCGTACGATATTGAAATATTAATATTGGTACGGATTTTAATTTGAAATTTTCTATTTTTGAATAAAAAACAAAATAAATATAATAATATTTGTGAAAGGAAATTATTATGTTTTTACCTAGACAAGTATTTTATGAAAAAGAAATAGAAAATTATGAGCTTGGAGCAAAACTTTTAAAATTATATAAAGATAAGGGAATACAGTGTACAGAAATTGAAAACCATAATAATATTGAAGAAATGCGAAAAAAGGAAAATAAAGAATTTCCTAAAATGAAACAAAACTTAATTCTAGGAATACGAAAGACTCATAAATTTATTCCTAATAATAAAACTTCAGATTATTTGGTGCCATATACATCCTCTGGTTGTATTGCTATGTGCTTATATTGCTATTTAGTATGTAATTATAATAAATGTTCATATTTGAGAATTTTTGTAAATAGAGAGCAGATGTTAGACAAAATAATAAAAACAAGCAATAGCAGTGATAAAGAATTAACATTTGAAATAGGTAGTAATAGTGACTTGATTTTAGAAAATACAATTACTAAAAACTTAGAGTGGACTATTGAGAATTTTGCCCAAAGAGCGGAAAAAGGTTACCTTACATTCCCTACTAAATTTCATATGGTAGATCAGATATTAAACCTAAGACATAATAATAGGATTATTGTAAGGATGAGTGTAAACCCACAAGATATTATAAGAGATATAGAAATTGGAACATCTCCGTTAAAAAATAGAGTTGAAGCGATTAATAAATTAAAAAAAGCTGGATACAAAGTTGGAATATTAATAGCTCCAGTAATTCTGGTAGATAACTGGGAAAAATTATATAAAGAATTAATAGAATATTTAGAGGAGTATTTAAGTGATGAAGTGAAATCAGATGTATTTTTTGAAATAATTTTTATGACATATAGTTATGTTCATAACGCTATAAATCAAGAAGCTTTTCCAGACAAAAATCATTTTTATAATAAAGATTTTATGACGGGTAGGGGAAAGGGAAAATATGCATATAAAAAAGAAATAAAACAGAAGGCTGAAACCTTTTTAAAAGAACAAATGAAAATACATTTTCCTAATAATGAAATAATTTATATAGTGTAACTAAAAAACAGGGGAGTATATTTATATGTATACCCCTGTTTTCTAGTTCTATTAGTAGAAACTATGTTTCTTTATAAAAAAGTCAATCTAAATCTAAACTAATTATACTAAGAGATTGTAGGGACTTTCTTGGGAAGTTAACAACAAAAATGTAGAGAACTGAGCGATTAGCAATAAATAGTAAGATATATCTTATTTATACAGCTGTACACTTTTGGCATTATAGAAATAAATGCTAAATATACAAAAATTTATATAATATTTCAAATAAAATTCTAAAAATCTTACACAAAAATAATAATATGTGTTATACTAATTTCATCTTTAAGAAAAATGTATAAAAAACAATTAAGGAGAGAATATAAATGAAAATAGGAATAGTAGGATTACCAAATGTAGGAAAAAGTACAATGTTTAATGCTATAACAAATGCCGGAGCAGAGTGTGCAAATTACCCATTTTGTACGATAGAGCCTAATGTGGGTGTTGTTCCAGTGCCAGATGAAAGATTAGATAAACTAACACAAATGTATAATCCGCAAAAAACTACACATGCTGTAGTTGAATTTGTTGATATTGCGGGATTAGTGAAAGGTGCAAGTAAGGGAGAAGGATTAGGAAACAAGTTCTTGTCACATATAAGAGAAGTAGATGCTATATGTGAAGTTGTAAGATGTTTTGAAAATCCTAATGTTGTCCATGTAGATGGATCAATAGACCCAATAAGAGATATTGAGACAATTAACTTAGAATTAATATTTGCGGATATAGAAACAATAGATAAACGTCTAGATAGAGCCAAAAAATCTTTAAAAGCTGATAAAAAATTTCAAGTAGAAATAGATTTATTAGAGAAAATAAAAGAAACTCTAGAGCAAGGAAAACCTGCAAGAACATTAAATTTAAATGAAGAAGAATTAGATATAATAAAAGATAGTTTTTTATTAACATTAAAACCTATATTGTATATTGCAAACGTATCTGAAGAGCAGCTATCAGATGCTCAAAATGATGTAAATGTTAAAAAAGTTATAGAATATGCAAAAAATGAAGGAGCAGGAGTTATTCCTTTGTGTGTAAAAATAGAAGAAGAATTAGCAACATTGGATAAAGAAGATCAAAAAGAAATGCTAGACGCAATAGGGATAGAAGAATCAGGATTAGATAAAGTAATAAAAGCAAGTTATGAGTTATTAGGATTAATGTCATTTTTGACAGCAGGTGAAACAGAAGTAAGGGCTTGGACGATAAAAAAAGGAACTAAAGCTCCGGAAGCAGCAGGCAAAATACATTCAGATATTCAAAGAGGTTTCATAAAAGCAGAAATAGTATCGTATGATGATTTAGTAAGAGAAGGATCAATGCTAGCAGCGAAAGAAAAAGGACTTGTTAGGTCCGAAGGAAAAGAATACATTATGCAAGATGGAGATATAGTATTGTTTAGATTTAATGTATAAAATTTAATAAAAAAGCAAAAAAAGCTTGCAATAGTGCAAAAAATATGGTATAAATATATAGAGGATTTATGATAATAATATAATGGAGGATAGAGATTAAAATGAAAAATACAAAAATGTGCAAAGTAATTCTAATTATAATTGCTACATTATTACTATTTAGTATAACATTTGATTCTAAGGCTGTTGATGAAAATGATTTACCTGTATTATCACAAAATAATAATACAAATGGCTTAGTAAATCTACAACCAGCCAATAATACAAGTAATAATAATACTACTAATAATGCTAATAGAAATACTAATACTAACACCAATACTAATACTAATACTAATAGGAATACGAATACCAACATAAATACTTCAAACAAAACAAATACTAATTCTCCAAGTAATAGTAATATAAATAGTATACCATATACAGGTATAGAAGATCACCCTGGATTATTTGTAGTGTTAGCAGTATGTATAGCTTCAGCGATATATGCTTATAGAAAAACAAATAGTTTTAATGGTATAAAATAAAAAATTATAATGAGCGGATAAAGGAAGTAAACTAATATAGTTTGCTTCCTTTTTTTATTTTATTTAAAAAATATTATATAACTCTAGACATTTTGAGCAATTTAGAATAAAATATTTACATTAGATGCTTTGTAAAAGAAAAGAGGTAATTTGTTATGAATATATGGCATGATATGGATGAAAAAAGAATAAGAACAGATGATTTTATGGCTGTAATAGAGATTTCTAAAAACGGAAGAAATAAATATGAATTGGATAAAGAAACAGGAATGCTTAAATTAGATAGGGTACTGTATACTGCAACTCATTACCCAGCAAATTATGGATTTATTCCAAAAACTTATGCAGAAGATGATGATCCATTAGATGTTTTAGTATTATGTCAAGAGACTATAATACCATTAACATTAGTAGAAGCATATCCAATAGGTGTATTAAAAATGGTAGATGATGATGAAGCTGATGAAAAAATTATAGCTATAGCTAAATCTGATCCATATTGGAATGGATATAGAGATATTTCGACACTTCCAAACCATATTATAACTGAAATTAAACACTTTTTTGAAGTGTATAAACAATTAGAACATAAACAGACCACAGTACAACAGATTATGGGAAGAGATGAAGCTGAAGAAGTAATAGGAAGGTGCATTAAAAGATACCATGAGAAATTTGGTAAATAAGAGAGGTAAAAAAGGATGTTTGAAAGGATTTTATTTAACGCGTTAGCCTTTTCATTATTTGTAATTATATTCTTTGTTATGCTTAAAAAGAATGACACAAATTATGTAGCAATACTGATTTTAGAGGCTATAGGAATAGCAATTGGCTTTATAGAACTATTGGTCAAAGGCAATTTTGGAATTTTTGTTAGAATATTAACTTATATATTATCGGTATTGATACCAATAGTAATTATTGTAATGGCAAAATATAATATTGAGTTTTCAGAAAGTGTATATATGATGTTTGCAAAAGTAAGTATGTTATTTAATAATAATAAACTTGCAAAAAGTATATTGCTAAAAGCAACAAAGCTAAATGTAAATAGTGCTAAAGTACATGTACTTTTAGCTCAAATATATGAAAAAGAAGGCGGAATGAGAAAAGCCATAGATGAATATGTAAAAGCTATAGATATAAATAAACAAGATTATGATTCATATTATCGAATAGCATTTTTATTAGAAAAATTAGGTAAAAAAGATGAATCAATAGAAATGTTAGATAATCTAATAAAGAAAAAACCAGATTATTATGAAGCGTCAGAATTATTAGGTAAATTGCTATGTGATCAGGAAAATTTTAAAGAAGCAATAAATGTATATATGAATGCACTAAGATATAATCCTAATAGTTATGAGATTTATTATAATTTGGGAATTGCTTATACAAGACTAAATGACTTTGGTAATGCTAAAATATGTTATGAAAAAGCAGCTCAGATTAATAGCTTTTTGTACAATGGATATTATAATTTGGGATTAATATCAATGTTGTATGATGATTTAGATGAAGCAGAAAGATTTTTTGAGAAAGCGGTTGAAGGGAAAGACGTAGAAGCAGATGGATATTATAATCTAGCTAGAATATATGCTATTAAAGGTGAAAAAGAAAAAGCAATAAACTATTTAAATTTAGCAGTAGAATTAAAGGCAGAATTATCAAAAAAAGCAATGACAGATCCAGTATTCATTTCGATACAAAGATTTATACCACAAAATTTAAGTAATCAAGAAGTAGAAGAATGTAAAATGGAAGAAAAAGAAATTAAGGCAAAAAAACATCTTGAAGAAACTTATGATATTGCAGGAACAATAAGTAAAAATGAATATAAGAAAATGAATATTCCAAAAGAGCCTAACATAGAAATAGAAGAAAGAGAGAAAGAAAATTAATCTCTTATATGTTAGGAGGGATTATATGACTAATATAGCTATTATTGGTGGAGACCAAAGAATTGTACAACTGGCAGAAATGATGTCTCAAGAAGGATTTAATGTTTTTACATATGGATTAGAAAGAAATAATAAAATAAATAAAAATGAAAAAATAAGAAAATGTGAATCATTAAAAGAATTAATAAGTAGTGCAGATATTATTGTAAGTTCTATTCCATTTACAAAAGATGGAATAAATATTAATATGCCATTTAGTGATACAAAGGTTGAAATAAAAGAATTAGGAAAATACCTAAAAAATAAAACATTGATAGCAGGAAGAATAGATAAAAGCTTATATGAAGAAATTCCTGAATCTAAAGTAATAGATTTATTAGAAAGAGAAGACTTAACAGTTTTAAATGCTATTGCGAGTGCAGAAGGAACAATACAAGTTGCAATGGAAGAAACTGAAAAAACTCTTAATGGAAGTAATATTTTAATAATAGGATTTGGTAGGATAACGAAAGTTTTATTTAATATGCTAAAAGGTTTTGGAGCTAATATATATTGTGAGACTACAAAAAAAGAAAATGTATCTTGGATAAAGGCATATGGATATACACCAATAATTTTGGAAGACTTAGAACAAAATTTGGGCAAATTTGATCTAATTATAAATACAGCTCCGCACATCATTTTAGATGATGCAAGATTAAGTTTTTTAAAAAAGGATTGTGTAATTGTTGATGTGGCATCCGATCCGGGTGGAGTAGATAGAGAAGCTGCTAAAAAAAGAAATATAAAACTTATTTGGGCTCTAGCATTGCCTGGAAAGGTAGCTCCTATAACATCAGCGGAATATATAAAGGAAACATTATATAATATATTCAAAGAATTATAATTTAAAGGAGAAAAAAATGACGGAAATTCAAGCATTAATATTAGGAATAGTACAAGGACTTACAGAACTTTTACCAATATCAAGTTCAGCACATTTGAAACTAATTCCATGGTTGTTTAACTGGGATATATCGGAAGAAGTTATAGAAAGTTTTCAAATTGCGCTACATCTAGGAACTCTACTAGCAATAACAATCTTCTTTTTTAAAGATTGGTTAGGATTAATAAGTGGAGGATATAAACAAATAGTAAAAAAAGAGAAAAGCACAGAAGGAAGAATATTTTGGTATATTGTAGCTGTTACAATACCAGCAGGAATATTGAGCTTAATATTAAATTCAATTTCTGATGCTATATGTGAAAAATTTGGAATAGAAATGTTACTTATAGCGATAGCATTAATTGTTCTAGGTATTGCATTATATATTGTTGACAAAAAAGCAAAATCAGAAGTTAAATATGAAGATATAACATTTAAGCAATCATTTTTGATAGGAATTTCACAAGCTATTGCAGCTGCATTTCCTGGAACATCTAGATCAGGAATAACAATGACGGTAGGAAGAGCACTTAAAATAGACAGAGAAAGTGTAGCCAAATATTCATTCTTATTATCAACACCAATAGTATTAGCAGCAGTATTAGTAGATATTACAAATTTTCAATTTAATTTAGCGTTTTTTATAGGAGTTTTATCTAGTTTTATAGTAGGATTAATAGTAATAAAATTCTTATTAAAGTTTTTACAAAAAGGTAGTTTTAAGGTATTTGCAATATATAGACTCGTTTTAGGAATAGTAATAATAGTGACGTTCTTTATAAGATAAAAGATTAGGTTTTAAACTTAATCTTTTTTACGTGTCAAAAATTAGAAAAAAATTCCTATAAATCCTTGATATTTTAACCATATTATTGTATGATTATAAGGTAAGAGTTATAATGAAAGGGGCTAAATCCTTATGAAAAAAACTATGGTTAGCATACTAAGTATTATTGCTATGTTAGTAGCAGTATTTTCAATAAATACACAAGTTTTAGCTACGGAAGCAAATATTACTGAAGAAAAGAAAACAGGAACTGAACAATTATTAGAAATAAGAGATAATGCAAAAAAGAAATTAGAAGATTATGTAGAAGATTATGGCTCAGAAGCTTATGGCTTAGCTGCGTATATTTTGAATATGGTTAGAATATATAGTATTCCATTTTGTTTTATAGGAATAGCCATAGGTGCTATATATCAATATGTTATAGGTATTCGTAAATTAGACGAAAGAGATAGAGGTTTCGTAATGATAATAGGATTTGTAACTATACTTGTTTTAGCACAAGTATTACCACTTGTATTTGCAATAGTAGTAAGAGGTTGGAGGGGTTAATTAGATGAAAGTTCTATTTGCGGTGAGCGATGAAAGCACTTCTGAAGCGATAGTAAAAAGATATCAAAAAGAATATAAAGAAATAATATCGTATAAGAATGTATATTACTTTAATGCAATATTAAAAGAAATTCAAAAGGATAAAAGCTATGATAGAATAGTTATAAGTGAAGACCTAGAACCATTTGCAAATAACAATTATGACCAAATAGATAAATTCATATTTGATAAATTAGATAGTATTAGTGATGAGGCTACAAATGAAGAAAGAGAAGATACACCAATTATTTTAATTTGTACGGATAGAAGATCTAAATCAGAAGATATCCTATCTAAATTATTTAGTATAGGCATATATAGTGCTGTTTTAGGAAATGATAGGAATATTGAAGAAATATGTAGATTAATAAGAACTCCTAGAACAAAAAAAGAGGCGAAAATTTATTATAAAATTGATGCAGAAGATTCTGCTTATCAATTAGAGGATGAAAATGGTGTTAGTGAATCAGAAATTCAAAATATATTGTCACACTACAAAAAATTAGGAAGAAATGAAGAAAAATACGTTGAAAGTTTTAATACAATAGCAAGTCAGTATACAGATGAACAGTTAAAAATAATAATTAATTTCTTGCCAATGAATGTAAAAGCAATATTAGAAGCATCTTCACCAAAATATCAACAATTAGTTACTACGATGCAAAATTCTAAAGACAGACTAACACAGGGAATGCCACAAGAAAGAGAAACAGAAAGTAATTTAAAAATAAACTATATACAAACCAAAAAAGGAAAAGAAAATTTAGGAAGACCGGTAGTAATACCATCTACAGTTGATACTAGAAATGTTAAGAAATTAAATACAAAACCTATAGCACAAAAAATGCAAGATATGGAAATTGAAGAACCAGAATATGAAGATATATCTTTTGATGCGAATAATAATGATATAGAAGAAAAACAAGAGGCTGTAGAACCAGTTAAAAGAGGAAGAGGTAGACCTAGAAAAAATCCTCTACCACAAGAAAAAGAAGAGACCTTAGAAAAACCTAAAAGAGGAAGAGGCAGACCTAGAAAAAATCCTTTACCAGAAGAAGAACCTGTTAACTTGTTTGATATGGATGATGAAGAAGATGATAATAGCTCAAACACATCAGCTAATATTTTACCTGGATTTGATGATTTAGATGATGATAATAATGTAAATGATTCCAATAATAATTATATGTCTGGTACTTTGCCAGGATTTGATGAAGATGATGAAGAAGAAGAAAATGATATATATGCAGATGCTCAAAGATATAGTAGTGGATATAGTAAATCATCTTTTCAAAGACCACAAGTTAATACAGAATATAATCCAAATGGATATTCAAAACCAACATCAAATTCATACAAACCTAATAATAGTTATTCTCCAAGTGCTTCTTATATGCCAAATAGTGTCTCAAGAGATATGACTACTACTAATGTAGATTATAGTTCTAATAATATAAGTGGTCTTTTATCAAGAGATAAAAAATTAGTAGCATTTTTGGGAACAAGCAAAAATGGAACATCTTTCCTAGTAAATAATGTTGCAGAAAGCTTATCATCATCAGGAATTAATGTAGCCATATTAGATGCAACAAGAAATAGAAATGCATATTATATATATACAAAAAATGAAGAAGATTTAAGACAAAAAGCAGCAAAATGCATACAAAAATTAATTAACGGTGTTTCAGATGGAATAAAAGTAAATAGAAATCTAACAGTATATACTTCAATACCAGAAGAAGATGTCGGAATGAACAACTATGAAGCTATATTATCAACATTAGTTAATAATCATTCAGTAGTTTTAATTGATTGTGACTTTAATACAAACTTTGGATATTTAGCAAGTATTCAAGAATTATATTTAGTACAAAGTATGGATGTCTTAACAATACAACCATTAACTGCTTTCTTAAGAGAACTAAAAACTAAAAATATATTAGATCCAGACAAAATCAGAATAGTAATAAATAAAGAAGTAAAAGTAAGAAACCTATCGGCAAAAACAATAATAGGTGGAATGTCATTTTATAATGATCCAGCAATGTCTTTTATGACAGAGCTTTTTAATAGGGAACAAGTAAAATATTGTACAATCCCTTTTGAAGAAATGACATATTCAAAGTATTTAGAAGGTCTTGTAAATTGCAAAATTTCTTTAGCAGGATACTCTAGAGAATTTATGCAAGCATTAAAAAATCTAGAAAATATGGTATATCCTCTAATTGGTTCAAAACAAGACTATAGGCCAATGAATAATTATAATAATACATTCTCAAATGATATGAATAATACATTAGACCGTATGAAAAATAAATTTTAGTAAACGAGGTGAGCTGCTTGACAATCATCATACTGATAACGATAGTAGTCTTAGTTTTCATAATCTTAGGGTTAGTAGTTTATAATGTTAATATTCATAAAAAAATAGCTAAATTTAGTAAAATAAATGAAAAAATAACAGGATTAAATGTACTACAAAGTTTTATGGAAACTATAGGAGAATATTCTTCAGTAGATAAAAAAATAAATAGAATTAATGAAATAATATTAGAAAAATATGGTGCAATTAAATATTCTACAATAGTTGTATTTGATGGAGCAGAATATTCAATTAAAACTACTAACGTAGATGAGAAACATTGGGACACATTAAAAAATTTATATACTGAAGAAATATTTCAAGACAGTATATCAACAGCAACACCAAAATATATTACAGTAGATAAAGAATCAGAGAAGTTACCATATCAAAAACTAGAATTAGGAAGAGCAAAATCAGCAATGTTCTTTCCACTATACATAGATAATGTATATATAGGCTATTGGTTAATAGAAAGTGGAGCAATACATGCATTTGACAATGTTGATACTGCAATTTTAGAGGTCGTAAGAGATAATATTGTAACAATTTTAAAAACTGTTGAATATCAAGATACTATGGAAAATATCGTAAGAAATGACCTATACTCTAACCTAAAATCTGCAGAGTATTTATATGGCCAAGGTAAACAAATTATAGATAAATACACTATATCTACAGTAGCAATGTTTAAGATTATAAACTTAGTAGATATAAATGAAAAAATAAATAGACATTTAGGAAATAAAGTTATTACAGAAGTTTCTAATATTATAGCAAATAGTATATCACAAGAATACATATTTGTGAGATATATGGGGCCTAAATTTGTAATTGTATTCTCTGGAATAAATCCGGAAGATGTTACAAATTTTATAGAAGATATAAAAACACAAATTGAAAGTACAGAAATTTTCTTAGAAGAATCAGATAAAAAGAAAATGAGATTAAAAAAAGATGTATCTGTAACTCCGAGACTTAATTTTGTTTTAACTTCTTATTACAAGGGGACAGCAATAGATGGTGTTACTAAAAAATTAGAATATTATTTAGATAACGCCGACAAGGATGAGAATGATATAAATTATATATAAGAAAGAGGAGGAATTATTATGAATATGGATGAAACAATGAATTTTGAAGTGGAAAGAGATAAAAATATAAAAGCTAGAGAAATTTTAAAAGATGTCTATGAAGCTTTAGCTGAAAAAGGATATAATCCTATAAATCAGATTGTTGGCTATATTCTATCAGGAGATCCAACATACATCACCAGTCATAATGATGCCAGAAACAAAATAAGACTAATTGAAAGAGATGAACTACTAGAAAAAATGGTAAAAAATTATATAGGACTAGATGATTAGTATGAGAATACTTAGTATAGATTATGGAGATGCTAGAGTTGGAATAGCAATAACAGATGCATTAGGTATAACTGCTCAGGGACTAGAAACTATACACCACGAAAATAATGATAAAGTTATTCTTAAACGATTAGAAGAATTAGTTAATCAATATGAAGTAGATACAATAGTTATTGGTATGCCAATTAATTTAAAAGGAGAAAAAACAGTAAGAGCAGAAAAAACAGAAAATTTTATTCATAAATTAAAATGTAAATTTAATAAAATAAATATTGTACCAATGGACGAGAGATTGACAACTGTACAAGCTCATAAAACAATGAATTTTTTAAATGTTGATAAACACAAGAAAAAAGAGCTTGTGGATACAATATCAGCAGTATATATTTTAGAAAACTATATAAATCGTAAAAAATAATTGCAAAATTCTTCAAAATAGTATATGATACTGTAAAATGAAAATAATATAAATAACAAAAGTGTAAAAAGTATTTGAAAGGAGAATATTATAATGAGTGATGATTTAAACACTCCAGAAATGGGAGAGGAATTAGATAACCTTATAGTGTTAAATGATGAAGAAGGAAATGAAGTAAAATTTGAATTTCTAGATTTAATAGAATTAGATGGAGAGGAATATGTGGTATTATTACCAGTAGAGGAAGATAGCGATGAAGTAGTTATATTAAAAGTAGAAGATTCAGAAGATGATGAAGAAATGGAAAACTATGTAAGTGTGGATGATGAAGCTACATTAAATCAAGTTTTTGAAATATTTAAAGAAAAATTCAAAGATGAATTTAATTTTGTAGATGAAGACTAATTTAAAATAAGAAAATACTATGAAAAAGAGGAGTAAGTTTAAAACTGCTATTTAAGAGAAAAGAAGTCGTGGCTGTAAACTTCTTATAGTAAGATAAACTGAAGGTAGCTTTGAAGTTAATATACTGAAAATTAAAGTAAGTATATTCGTATATACTGCGTTAAAGTTATTAAGATACTATTATTTAAAATAGTAATTAAGGTGGTACCGTAAGAATTAATCTTGCCCTTATATAGGGTAAGATTTTTTGTTTTTAAGAAAGGAGTCAATAATATGAATGATAAATTTAATCCAAAGGACTTTGAAGATAAACTATACAAAGACTGGGAAGAAAAAGGATATTTTAAACCTAGTATGGAAAAAGGAGAGACTAGTTATTGTATAATGATGCCACCACCAAATGTAACTGGAAAATTACATATGGGGCATGCATTAGATGGTACAATTCAGGATGTTCTAATACGCTTTAAAAGAATGCAAGGATTTAATACTCTATGGCTTCCAGGTTCAGATCATGCCTCAATATCTACAGAAATGAAGGTCGTAGAAAAATTAAAAAAAGAAGGAAAAACGAAACAAGAACTAGGAAGAGAAAAATTTATAGAAGAGGCTTGGGAATGGACAAAACTTTATGGGGGAACTATTCAAGAACAACAAAAAAAATTAGGATGTTCTTGTGATTGGACAAGAAGAAGATTCACATTAGATGAAGGGATGTCAAATAGTGTTTTAGAACAATTTATACAATTATATAATAAAGGGCTTATATATAAAGGGAAAAGAATGGTAAATTGGTGCCCTAATTGTAAAACCTCAATATCTGATGCAGAAGTTGAATATAAAGAAGAACCATCTCATTTATGGTATATAAGGTACAAAATAAAAGGAGAAGATAGATATATAATAGTAGCAACAACAAGGCCAGAAACTATGCTTGGAGACACGGCGGTTGCAGTACATCCAGATGATGAAAGATATCAAGATTTAATAGGTAAATATTGTATTCTTCCTATTATGAACAAAGAGATACCAATAATTGCGGACGATTTTGTAGAAAAAGAGTTTGGAACAGGTTGTGTAAAAATAACACCTGCGCATGACATGAATGATTATCAAGCGGGGTTACGCCACAATTTGGAAATTATTGAAGTATTTGATGAAGAAATGAAAATGGGAAATTTAGTTCCAGAATATAAGGGAATGGAATTAAAAGAAGCAAGAGAGAAAATAGTAGAAAAGCTAAAAGAATTAGGAGCATTAGTTAAGGAAGAAGAATATATACATAATGTTGCAATATGCGAAAGATGTAAAAATACGATAGAACCTAAAATTTCTGTACAATGGTTTGTTAAGATGAAAGATTTAGCTAAAAGAGCAGCAGATAGTGTAAGAAATGGCGAAGCTAATTTTATACCCAAAAGATATGAAAAGCAGTATTTTTACTGGTTAGATAATATTCAAGACTGGTGTATTTCAAGACAATTGTGGTGGGGACACAGAATACCTGCATATTATTGTGATGACTGTGGAGAGATTAATGTTGCAAAAACAAAACCTGAAAAATGTAAAAAATGTGGTAGTACAAAATTAACACAAGATCCGGATACATTGGATACTTGGTTTAGTTCAGCATTATGGCCATTTTCAACTTTAGGTTGGCCAGATAAAGAAAGCGAAGACTTTAAAACATTTTATCCTACAAATGTTTTAGTAACAGGCTTTGATATTATAACATTTTGGGTATCAAGAATGATGACACAAGGTTTAGAATTTACAGATATGCCACCATTTAAAGATATATTAATACATGGAATAGTACGTGATAATCAAGGAAGAAAAATGTCTAAAACTTTAGGAAATGGAATAGATCCATTAGATGTTATAGATAAATATGGAGCAGATAGCTTAAGATTTTCACTTCTTTCAGGAACAACCATGGGAAATGATATAAGATTTATGGAAGAAAAATTAGAGCAAGCATCAAACTTTGCAAATAAAATCTGGAATGCAGCAAGATTTATAACAATGAATTTAGTTTCAGATGATGAAATAAGAGAATTTACCAATAATATAAAAGATAAAGAAACAGGAATATACAAGTCAGAATTTTTAAGAATAGAAGATAGATGGATAATTCACGAGTTAGATAAACTAATAGCAGATATTACAAAGAATCTTGAGAATTATGACTTAGGAATAGCTCTAGATAATATATATAACTTTATATGGAATGAATTCTGCGATTGGTATATTGAGATGGCAAAATCAAGATTGTACAGCAAAAATAGAGAAGAAAAAATACAAGTATGCTTTGTACTTAATTATGTATTTGGAAATAGTCTAAAATTATTGCATCCATTTATGCCATTTATAACATCTGAAATATATAGTGAGCTTGTAAATTATGATGATAAAGATTTAATGGTATCAAACTGGCCAAAAATAAAATCAACAGTAAAATATGATGAAAAACATGATTTTATTAAAAACTTAAAAGATGTAATCATAAATATAAGAAATATAAGAGCAAATATGAATGTTCACCCAAGTAAAAAAGCAAAACTAATATTTGTTACAGAGATATTTAATAAAGAGTTAATAGAGTCAAAGACATATATAGAAAAACTAGGATTTGCAAATGATATAGTAATACAAAAAGATAAAGAAAATATACCTGAAAATGCAATATCCATATTAGTAAATGGAATGGAAGTATATATTCCATTTGAACAATTAGTAGATATTAATGAAGAAATAGAAAGACTAGAAAAAGAAAAACAAAAGTTAGAATTAGAAGTTTTAAGAGGAGAAAAGATATTATCAAATCCTGGATTTATGAGCAAAGCTCCTGAATCAAAGATAAAAGAAGAAAAGGAAAAGTTGGCAAATTATAAAGAACTACTAGCTAATACGCAGGAAAGATTAGAAAGATTAAATAAATAAAATTAAAGCACTTAAAAGTTTAAATTTTTAAGTGCTTTTTCTATTGTCGAAAAAAGTCTTAAACTTCCTATAATTCGGCAAAACTTCCTAGGTTTCGCTATTGGAAAAAACTGCCAATAGTCTTATAATTTTATAAGACTATATAAGGAGGTAGTAATGTGAATGTTAGATATATAGAAAAGGACAAGCTATTATATTTTGATTTAACAGAAGAGATTGATCATCATACTACAGAAGAAATAAGGAGGAGAGCGGACTATGAGATTGAAAGATACATGCCTAAAAGGGTTATATTTAACTTTAATAGTGTTAGCTTCATGGACAGTGCAGGAATAGGAATGCTACTTGGAAGATACAAGATGGTGAAAATGATAGGTGGAGAATTGGGAATAATAAATGTGAAAAAAAATATAAGAAAAGTGTTAGAAATGTGTGGAATATTAAAACTAATACCAATATATGAAACTGTATAAAAGGAGGAAGAAAAGTGAACAAATTTGAAAATGAAATGAAATTAGAAATAGTCAGCAAATCAAATAATGAAGCATTTGCAAGAATAACTGTTGCAGCATTTGCGGCACAATTAGATCCAACCATCGAAGAAATCGCAGATATAAAAACTGCTGTATCAGAAGCTGTTACAAATTCAATAATACACGGATATGAAAATGGAGAAGGAAAAATCACTATAAAAGCTAAGATTTCTGAAAATACAATATACATAGAAATATCGGATTTAGGAAAAGGAATAGAAGATGTTGAAACTGCAAAACAACCTTTGTATACATCAAAACCAGATTTAGAAAGATCTGGGATGGGATTTACTATTATGGAAAGTTTTATGGATGAAGTAAAAGTAGAATCTATAGTTGGACTGGGAACAAAAGTAAGTATGAAAAAGAAAATAAAAAAGGAAAGTCTTAATCCTATAAATGAAGGAGATTCAATAAATAGCTAAAAAAGGTGGATTATATGTATAATAATGAAGCAAAAGAAATTCTTGAAGCACAAAATGGCAACCATGAGAGTATGTCAAAACTAGTTGAATTAAATTCAGGACTTATATGGAGTATTGTTAAAAGATTTACATGTAGAGGATTTGAAATAGAAGACCTTTATCAAATAGGTGCTATTGGACTTATTAAATCTATAAAAAGATTTGATACAAATTTTGATGTTAAATTGTCAACATATGCAGTGCCATATATATTAGGAGAAATAAAAAGATTTATTAGAGATGATGGACCAGTAAAAATAAGTAGAAGTATAAAAGAATTAAATATTAAAATAATGGATATAAAAAAAGAATATCTAAATAGGACAGGAAAGGAAATAGGGATTAATCAAATAGCTGAAATACTAAAAGTACCAAAAGAAGATGTTGCAGTAGCTATAGATTCTATGCAACCAGTAGAATCTATATACCAAGGAACGTCTCAAGATAGTACACAAATTACAATATTAGATAAATTAGCAACAGATGTAGATGAAGCAGAAGTTATAACAAATAGATTATCAATAAAAGAAATGATAAGTAGTTTAAATAATAAAGAAAAACAACTAATACTACTTAGATATTATAAAGGAAAAACACAAACACAAGTTGCAAAAATACTAGGAATATCTCAGGTTCAGGTTTCAAGAATAGAAAAAAGAATATTAAATTCTATGAGAACAAAATTAATTCAAAATAATTAATAGATAAGGAAAGCATATGAGGAAAATAATTTTATATATAGTGCTAATTGTAGGTATGTGTTTTTTAATACCGTTAATAGGAGTGCATAGTTTTGAAAGTGTGGATACAGTAGCTCAAGAAGAGAATGTAAATAGTAATGAAAATATTATTCAAGAAACAAGTAATACAGAATATGATTATAGAGAGTACAATACAATAAAGTTACTACACAAATCGAATGGACAAGTAGAAGAATTAAAATTAGATGAATATTTATATGGTGTTGTATCTAGTGAGATGCCAGCAGACTTTGAACTAGAAGCATTAAAAGCCCAAGCGATTGTAGCTAGAACATATACTATCTATAAAATTAAAACAGCTAAAAAACATGAAAATGCAGATATTTGTGATGATTCTACCTGTTGTCAAGCATGGATAGCAAAACAGGAAAGGTTAGATAGGTGGGATGAAAACGTAAGGGAAAGCAATTGGAATAAGATAGTGACTGCAGTAAATGAGACAAAGGGAAAAATTATTACATATAATGATGAACCTATAAATGCCTTTTTTCATTCAAATAGTGGTGGAATGACAGAAGCTCCTATAAATGTTTGGGGAGGAAGCGGGTATCCATATTTACAAGCAGTTGCAACACCAGGAGAAGAAAATTATACGCAATATAATTCAGAAGTTACATTAACTAAATTAGAATTTGAAAGCAAGATAAAAGAAAAATATCCAGATTTTATAATTGATTGGAATGAGGAAAAATGTATTGAAATATTAGAACGTACAGATGGAAACAGGGTAAAAACAATAAAAATAGGAAATAAAAATTTATCAGGTATTGAAGTTAGAACTTTATTGGGATTGAGATCAGCTAATTTTGAATTTATTATAGAAAACGAAAATATTAAATTTAATGTAATAGGTTATGGACATGGGGTAGGGATGAGTCAAACAGGAGCAGATAGTTTAGCAAAACAAGGAAAAAATTATGAAGAAATAATAAAGCATTTCTATACAGATGTAGAAATAAAAAATATATAATTTTCTTAATTTGTATATATTTCTCAAAATAGGGAATAATCCTACTAAATAGAATTAGGAGGAAAATTATATGAGAAAAAGAGCAAATATTGATAAGAAAAAAGATATGCTAACCTATGCAATAGGTATAGCAGGAGTGATATTATTAATAACTTTAGTAATATTATTCTATAATATTGCAAAAACAGGTAGTAGTACTGTAGAGGGTGCAAAGTCAGCAGAATTTAGTGCAAAAGTAGAGAATAATACAAATAATAATACAATATTAGATCAAGCAAGTTCAAAAATAGAAGAAAAGTTAAATGAAACAAAAAATCAAGTAATGAATGAAACAGAAAATATAGCTATAAATACAAATATAACAAGTGATAAAGTAGAACAGGAACAAGAAAAAACAACTAATAATTCTAATGCACAAAAAGAAAATAAAGAATCAAAAGAAGAGGAAAAAAGGGAATTAGTTTTTTCAAAACCTGTTGAAGGAGAAATAATAAAAGAATTTGCTAAAGATACTTTAATATACTCTAATACATTAAATGAATGGACCACTCACTTAGGAATAGATATTAAAGCAGATAAAACTACAGTTGTAAAAGCAGCAGAAGCTGGAACTGTAAAATATATAAAAAATGATCCTAGATATGGATTAACTATAGTAATTGAACATATTGATGGATATAGCACAATATATGCTAATTTATTAACAACAGAGTTTGTAGTAGAAGGAGAAAAAGTTGAAAAAGGACAAACTATAGGAACTGTTGGCAATACTGCAGTATTTGAAATTGCAGATGAAAGCCATCTTCATTTTGAAATATTAAAGGATAATGTTCAATTAGATCCAAGCAGTTATCTAAAATAAAATGATTAATTCTTTCCACAAGCTATTGACAAAATGCGAAAATATTAGTATACTCTTATAGTGATATAAAATGTTAAAATGAAATAGATATATAGATATCTTTAAATAGCGAAGGAGGGAATGAAATGGCACAACCAAAAAGAAGATGGTCAAAACAAAGAACACATACAAAAAGATCTACATGGAAATTAGAAAAACCTAATTTTGCTACTTGTTCACATTGCCATGAACCAGTAATGCCACATAGAGTATGTCCTAACTGTGGATATTATGACGGAAAAGAAGTAGTGATTAAAGAAACAGCAGCAGAAGCAAACTAAATATAATTATAAAGAGTACCTTTATTTAAGGTGCTTTTTTTGGATTAACACTCGTATAAATAATGGAGGTAATATATGAATGCAAAACAAAAGAAAATTACTATAGCAACAGTGTCATTAATAGTAGTACTTATAGTCATACTAGTGGTAGGTATTCTTATAAGAAATAGATCAAATAGTACTCAAGCAGTAAGTGCAGAAAATATTGAGATGAACGTACCAGAGATATCAGCTGAAGACCTTCAAGTCGATATTTCAGAACCAAATGAAAATGGAGCGGTTAAATTCTCTATTTATGGAAATCTAAAAGGATATCCTATATATTATGCAATAATAGAACTAATAGATGGACAAGATGTGGATACTTTAGAAGATGCACCAGAAGAAGCATACCTGCTATATGAGAGCGATTTTATAATTGATACAAATTCAGTTATATTTTTGAAATATAAAAGAGGAGAAATATTTAGTCCTAAGCCATATAAAATTGTAATAAACAATATAAATAGTAATCTAGACGAAAATATGACAGAAGAAGAATTAGAGAAATATCAACTAAGTGCAGAAGAACAAAGAAATAGTAAATATCCTTATTATATAAGAGTTAATTATGGTGCAAATGTTGTAACAGTGTATAAAAAAGATGATAAAGGTGAATATACAGTCCCAGTAAAAGCTATGGTATGTTCTTGTGGTACTGCTACACCTAAGAGTGGTGTATACAAAACAACCAATAAATATGTATGGAGATTGTTATATGGAGATGTATATGGACAATTTGCAACAAGAATAGTAGGAAGTATATTATTCCATTCAGTACCATATACAGAACAAAGTAAAGATACATTAGAATGGTGGGAATATGATAAATTAGGAACATCAGCTTCAGCAGGCTGTATTAGACTAACAGTACAAGATACGAAATGGATATATGATAATTGTGCTTCTGGAACAATGGTAGAATTTTATTCTTCATCAAATCCAGGACCACTTGGAAAACCAACCGCACAAAAAATATCAAATACAGCAAACAGAAATTGGGATCCAACAGATCCAGATTCAAGAAATCCTTGGAAGGGGGGAAGTGGAATAGTAAATACACCTAGCACACCATCAACCACACCAAATGAACCTGTGAATCCACCTGTTGAACCAGAAGAACCAGCAGATCCAGTAACCCCACCAACAGAACCAGTAGATCCACCAGAGGAACCAGAAGAACCAACAGATCCAATAGAACCAGAAGAACCAACAGATCCACCAGAAGAGCCAACAGAACCAGTAGACCCACCGGAGGAACCAGAAGAACCAACAGAACCAGTAAACCCGCCTGACAACCCAGATACAGAAGAAAATAAAGAAGTAGCATAAAAAGCTATTATATGTTTGACTAAATAATTAATTTGATATAAAATATCAGAAGAAAAGAGGTGTAAAATTTTGTCTAAGCCAGTAGTAGCAATAATAGGAAAACCTAATGTAGGTAAATCAACATTTTTCAATTATATAATAGGTCAAAGGATATCAATAGTAGAAGATATTCCGGGGGTTACAAGAGATAGAATATATGCAGAAGCAAACTGGAGAGGAAGAAATTTTACACTAGTAGATACTGGTGGAATTGAACCAGAATCCAATGACATTATATTATCTCAAATGAAAGAACAAGCTAATATTGCTATTGAAATAGCTGATGTAATTATATTTTTAACAGATATAAAGCAAGGTGTTACAGCAGCGGATAAAGATATAGCAACAATGCTTAAAAAATCTAAAAAACCAGTAATTTTAGTATGCAATAAATCAGATAACTTTGAAGGAGTAGATAATAATATATACGAATTCTACAGCTTGGGATTAGGAGACCCTTATGCAATATCAGCAGTAAATGCCAAAGGGATAGGCGATGTATTAGATGCAATATATGACAATCTACCAGAGAAAGATACAGATGAAGATGAAAAAGATGTTATAAAAGTAGCAGTAGTAGGAAAGCCTAATGTAGGTAAATCTTCCTTAGTAAATAAGATTTTAGGAGAAAATAGAGTTATAGTAAGTAATATTGCAGGAACTACAAGAGATGCCATAGACTCAGAATTCGAAAATGAATTTGGAAAATATGTATTAATAGATACAGCGGGTGTTAGAAAGAAAAATAAAATAGACGATAGAATAGAAAAGTTTAGTGTTATGCGCACAAGCTTAGCAATAGAAAGAGCAGATGTATGTTTGCTTATGATAGATGCTCTAGAAGGTGTAACAGAACAAGACACAAAAATAGCAGGTTTGGCACATGAAGCAGGGAAAGGTATAATAATAGTTATAAATAAGTGGGATGCGTATGAAAAGGATACAGGAACATTAGAAAATTATACAAAAGAAGTATATGAAAAATTAGCATACATATCATATGCACCAATAATATTTATCTCAGCTAAAACAGGTCAAAGAGTAAATAAATTATTTGAAATGATAAATGCTGTAGCAAGTCAAAATGCCCTAAGGGTATCAACAGCTATGCTAAATCAAGTAATAAATGAGGCAATAGCTTTAGTTCAACCTCCTACAGATAAAGGAAGAAGATTAAAGATATTGTATATTACACAAGCGACAACAAAGCCACCAACATTTGTTATATTTGTAAACAGTAAGAAGTTATTTCACTTTTCTTATGAAAGATATCTAGTGAATCAAATACGAAAAGAATTTGGACTTCAAGGGACACCAATTAGGATAATTGTAAGAGAAAAGATAAATGAAGAATAAAAATATATAAAGGAGGAGATATTATGGCAATATATGTTATTATGGCCGTTGTAGCATATTTAATAGGAAGTGTAAATTTTTCAGTAATATTTAGCAAAAAATTTGCAGGATTTGATATTAGAGAGAAGGGAAGCGGAAATGCAGGAACAACAAATATGTTAAGAAGCGTAGGTAAGAAAGCTGCAGCGCTTACATTGATATGTGATATATTAAAAGGAGTACTAGCTATACTTATAGCTAAATTACTAGGACTCATTCCAGATATGGATAAAGAACTAATGGTACAAATAGCAGGAATAGCAGTTGTGCTAGGCCATACTTTTCCGATATTCTTTAAATTCAAAGGTGGAAAGGGAGTTGCAACATCTTTAGGAATAATATTATTATTAAATTGGCAAATAGGATTAATTTGTTTAATCTTTGGATTAGTATTAATAATTTTAACAAGAATGGTTTCATTAGGAGCGGTTACTACAGCTATATTATATCCTATATTAACTTTAACGCTAGCAGACAATACAAACTACTTCATATTAACTGAAGGAAATGATGGTAGAAAATATTTTGTATATAGCATAATATTAGCAGTTATTATATTATTTAATCATAGAAGCAATATAAAAAGAATATTAGCAGGAAATGAAAATAAAATAAGTTTTAAAAAGTAAATTATAATAGAGGCTAGGTTTAAAATTAGGAGGATTCAAATGAAAAATGTAGCAGTAATAGGAAGTGGAAGTTGGGGAGTAGCGTTAGCAACACATTTAGCTAAATTAGGGAATAATGTAAAAGTTTGGTCTTTTTCAGAATTAGAGAGAGATATGTTAAATAATGAAAGAAAAAGTAAATTTTTGCCAGACTTAATAATACCCCAAAATATTTATTGCAGTAATAATTTTGAAGAAGTACTAGAAGGAACAGATTTTATAATGCATGTTACACCTTCAAAATTTACAAGAGAAACAGTAAGAAAATATAAAGAATATGTAAAAACACAGCCAATTATAATTTGTGGAAAGGGATTTGAAAGAGAGACACTATCTACTTTAGATACGGTGATTAAGGAAGAATTACCAAATACTAAAATAGGAGTATTTTCAGGACCAAGCCATGCAGAAGAAGTTTCAATAGGAGTACCAACAGTTATGGTTATTGCTTCTAAGCATAAAGATGTATGTGAAATGATACAAGATACTTTTATGTCTCCAGAACTTAGAGTATATACATCAGAAGATGTTAAAGGTGTAGAGTTAGGTGGAGCATTTAAAAATATCATTGCATTCTGTGCGGGAGTAGCAGCTGGAATTGGACTTGGAGACAATTCATTTGCAGCATTAATAACTAGAGGATTAAAAGAAATAGTAGACTTAGGTGTTGCATTAGGAGGAGAATATAAAACATTCTATGGTCTAACAGGTCTTGGAGATTTAATTGTAACTTGTCTTAGTGAACATAGTAGAAATAGGAAAGCGGGAAAATTAATAGGTCAAGGGAAATCTTTAGAAGAGACAAAAAAAGAAGTTGGAATGGTAATAGAGAGTATTGATAATATAGAAGCAGCATATGAGCTAGGTAAAATACATAATGTAGAAATGCCAATAATTACAGCAGTGTATAATGTTCTATATAACAATTTAGATCCTAAAGAGGCAGTATATATGTTAATGACTAGAGATAAAAAAGCAGAATAATTGGAGGGTATATGAAATTAGTAGTACAAAGAGTAGGTAATGCAAAAGTAGAAGTAGATGGAAGAGTAACAGGAGAAATAAAACAAGGTTTTTTAGTATTACTTGGAGTTACACATACAGATACAAAGGAAACAGCAGACTTTTTAGTAAAAAAATTATTAAATTTGAGAGTTTTTAAAGATGATGAAGATAAAATGAATTTATCTATTCAAGATATAGATGGAGAACTTTTAATTGTATCACAATTTACATTGTATGCAGATTGTAAGAAAGGAAACAGACCAAGTTTTATAGATGCTGCAAAACCAGAATACGCAGAAGAGTTATATGAATATTTTATGGAACAATGTAAGGCAAATGGTGCCAAAAAAGTTGAAAGAGGAGAATTTGGAGAGGATATGAAAGTTTCTCTTTTAAATGATGGGCCAGTAACGATAATTTTAGAGAAATAAACTAGAAAAAAGTATTAAATATTAAGTTATTTAATACTTTTTTAATATGGAAAACGTTCATATAGGTACTTTATGAGCTCATCAGCATTATTGTCTGTAACATTTATAAGAACACCCTTATCAATACTGATCCACATATTTATTGAAAATTTATAATTATTATCTATAAACCCTCCAATAATTTCAGCGATTTCTATGGGATTATCATATTCTTTTTCCCAATTTAATTTATCTTCTAAATCAAAATTTCTACAAAAAAACTCTTTTAAAAATTCATTTATTTGATTTTTTTGTGTACTGTATAATTGAACCTTATATTTCATTTTAAACTCCTTTTATAATATTATTAGATTTTTAAAAAATATATATACTAGAATAAAAGACTAATTTATGGAAATAATATTAATGAATATAATGAAAGGAAAACGAGGAACTTTGAACATAAAAAAATCAATAAAAATAATTTTTGGAATAATAATATTAGTGTTTTTAGCGTTAATAATCCTATATTCTATAAAATCTGGGAAATATAAGAAAACTGATGAAACACAACAGTTAAAAAGTAGAGTATCACAAGAAATTTATTTTTTAGACGATTATCTTATTAGTATAGCCAATAGTTTGAATAATATTAATTTAGAAAACTATACCATAAAAGCAGAAACAATTATAAGTCAAAGTGATAAGAAAGAAGGCAGTTCATCAGAAGAAGAAAAGGAATCACAAGGTAAAAGCTCAGAAGGAAGTAGCAGCGAAAATCAAAATAGTGATAAACAAACAGAAAATGCAAAGTCGTACGAGTTAAAACCAAGTGATATATTAACAAATGAAAGAACAGCCGATTGGAATAGCGCAAAAATAGCAATAGAAAGACTATATCCAACGTGGTCTACAATTGCTATTGATTTATACAAGCTAAATGTTGATAATACAATAATACAAGAATTTGGCAAAAACTTAGATTTACTTACTACGAGCATTCAAGAGGAAAATAAAACTACTACATTAACCTCTATTTCCAAACTTTATAGCTATTTATCAAATTTTGGTGGATATGCATTTAGTAATAATTTAGAAAATTCTATATTACGTACAAAATCTAATATCTTAAATGCATATTCAATAATTGAAAATGAAGAATGGGATAATATTAAAAATTATTTAAATCAGGCAGAAAATGAATATGCAAAAGTGATGGGAAGTACTAATTTAAAAAATGAGTATAATGTAAACAAATCATATCTGGAATTAAAAGAATTTCAATCTTCAGTAGATACAAAAAATAAAGATATCTTATATATAAAATATAAAAATTTACTAGATGAGCTTAATATATTAAATATCTAACTTGACTTTTGACATTAAAAATACTAAAATATATTTTAGAGTAAATTGAATAGTCGCGTATAGCAAGGCCGAAAGGCAGCGTATGAGGAAAGTCCGGGCTCCATAGAGCAATGATGCTGGATAACGTCCAGTGAGGGAGACCTTAAGGAAAGTGCAACAGAAAATAACCGCCTATTTAGGTAAGGGTGAAAAGGTGAGGTAAGAGCTTACCGCTGATATGGTGACATATTAGGTCAATGTAAACCCCATCTGGAGCAACACCGAGCTTGAGGGTTAAGGCTGCTCGCCGTCCTCTTATTGGTGGCATGAGATATATGGTAACATATATAGTAGATAAATGACTATTCTAGACAGAACCCGGCTTATAGATTTACTTATATATGAAAAGAGTTCCAGCTTAAAGCTGGAACCTTTCTATT
>CALXZQ010000002.1 GCA_944393275.1 uncultured Clostridia bacterium | reverse complement strand
TATTTATTCTACTCCTTGTTATAATCACATTTACTGTTTCTACAACAAGAAAATACTTAATTTTATCAAATTGTTATGAAAAATTATATAATGTAAGAGAAGCTAATAATTATCATTATAGAATTGATGGCTATTCAGAAGATGCTATTTATTCACAAGAAATTTATAGAAAAGATGATAAGTATATGTATATATGTTCTGTCTATGATAAAAATAACCATAAAGTTATTTATCCTATAGATATGATTTTGTATTATGATGGACAAAAGACATATTGGTATAGTGAAGATGATGTGTCAAATACTAAGGTTTATTTTACTACGGATTACAATAAATTTGAAGATCTGCTAGTGCCAGAAAAACAGAACTTTTCAGAGATCTTGTTAAGAAGTATCTTTTCAAGAATAAATACAGAAATTATAAATGGAAAAGAATGTTATAGAATAATACCTAGTAGTATAGTTAATTCAGAAAAATTTAGCTTTGGTAATAACATTCAATATATTGATAAAGATACAGGTATTCCTTTAAGAAGTATTTCAACTAATACTTCAAATACTTATAATGGAATGTCTGAACATTCTATTGAATTTAATACCGTGACAGATGAAGATTTAGTAGTACCTAATGTCGAAGAATATAAGCAAATAGAAATTATACCAGATGAGGAATTGGAATCAAGAGATGAAATTAATTAGTAGAAGGACTAATTTAAGGAGAAGGAATATGAAGAAATTTGAAGATATATATGTCGATTATTTTGATATTGTATATAAATATTTATATTGCTTAACTAAGAATAAAGATTTAGCAGAAGAATTAACTCAAGATACGTTCTTTAAAGCAATAATGAAAATAGATACTTTTAAGAATAAGTCAAAATTATCTACATGGCTATGTCAAATTGCAAAAAATCTTTGGTATGATGAATTAAGAAAATATAAAAGGATAGATTATATAAATGATGACACTAGTTTTTGTGAGGATATTGAAAATTTAGTAATTTTTAATGAAGAAAAGAAGGAACTTCGAGAGAAAATAGATAATTTAGATTCTATCACTCGTGATGTAATGTATCTAAGAATTTATGGAGAATTAACCTTTTCAGAAATTGGAATTATTAAAGGAAGAAATGAAAATTGGGCACGTGTTATATTTTATCGAGGGAAAAATAAATTAATGGAAAATAATTCAGACGAATAACAATCATAATAATTACACATAACTTAGAAATTGCAAGACAGGCAGATAGAATAATACAGATAGAAGATGGGAAAATTATCTAAATCGTAAAAGTATAAGTGAATAAAGAAATAATATTGTTTTTATTATAAATAGAAAAAAGAGAAATCTTTAAAAATAAACAAACTTTTAAGGATCTCTCTTTTTATAAAATGAATTAAAACTATAAATATCAAAACTATCTATTAATCATTTGATTTTCAGCTTGTTGTATCATTTTTCTAACCATGTTTCCACCTATTTTACCAGCGTCTTTTGAAGAAATATCTCCATTATATCCGTCTTTTAGGTTAACACCAACTTCTGTTGCAGTCAAAAAAATATTTGAAAGTGATCACCCTTAAGTGTACAGTATTAACAATACTTTTATGAATCAATTATAAACGTGATATTACATAAACTTAATAATACAAACGGAATAATTTTATAAAACATAAAATATTAAATCTAGAGGATAGAAGAAAATAACAAATAAAATAGGAGGTAAAATGTTACAATTTATTTTAGGATTATTTATAGGGGCTAATATAAGCCTCTTTTTATATGCTTGTATTAAAGCAGGAAAAAAATACGATGATGGATAGGAAATCATAAAAAAACATAATAGATAATAGAAATTTGTAGACTTAGAAAAATCTAATGATGGACTTCCATACAATGTTCAAAACTTTAAAGTTATAGAATTTGAAACATTTATGAAAGATAAGGAGAAATAAAAATGAAAGAAAAAAGATATTATTGGTTAAAATTATATGATTCATTCTTTGATAATAAAACTAGCAAATTCCTTCGTAAATTACCAGATGGAGATAAAATATTATTAATCTATCTAAAACTTCAGTTGAAACTGCTTAAAAGCGAAGGGGTTTTTGTATATGAACATTTATGCGAAAATATTGCCGAAGAAATTGCTTTAATGATTGATGAAGATGTAAGTATTATTAAATTACTATTAGCAGCTCTTGAAAAAACAAAAACTATTGAATTTTTGGATGAAAATACTTTTATGTTATCAGAAATGCAAGAGTTAATTGGAAGTGAGGGTTCAAGTGCAGCTAGAGTAAGAAAATATAGAGAAAAATATAAAATGTTACAATGTAACGCTGAAGTAACAGAGAGTAACGAACCTGTAACTAATGTGTCACGGAGAGATAGATATAGATAAAAAGATGATTGATGATTTATTTTATTTAATTATAAATAAAAGTTCTAAGATATCACAGAACTTCTATGAATTAATAGAAAAGTTAGAATTTAACTATACTACTGAAATGTTAAAGATATCTAAACCTGAAATAATAGAAATGTTAAAAATTATTTTATTTACTCTCTACCAATTAGAAATGTCTCAATTTCAAAATATCTTATCAAAAGTAAAAAGAGAAGAATTAATAAAATTATACAATATTTGCAAAGGTTACAACACAGATAATTTTATTTTATATTATAAGAAAACAATCATTAATAAATATAGTGATAATACCACATAAGCAGGAGTTGATTATATGATAAATAATTATATGAATATTGTATCTTCCACCTTATTTTGGGCATTTAAAAGTACTCTTATAGTATTAGTGTCATTACTAATATTATCATTGATACTACTTGCAATAGGGTGTTTGATAAAATCACAAAAGATAAAATCAAAATTTTTAGTAGTTGTGCCAAGTTTGTTGATAGGATTAATATTTTTCTTATCAACGCCCCCTATCTTAGTGAACCTAAAAAATATGATTTAAGTATATAGTATAACTTTCTACAATTTGCCTTTTAAATTAATTTATAGGAGATGATATTTTATGAAGTTTAAAAAAGGAAAAAAACAAATTGTTCCAAAACTGAGAGCAATAGGAACAGCGCTTACATTATTTGCAATAAAAGCTAATATGTGTTTTGCAACAGACACTACAAGTGGAATTGGAACAGCTGAAGTACAAACAGCTACAGAAAATATAAAAAGAGTAATTACATCTATTGCTATGCCACTGGGAGGAGTTTTAATATTTGCAAGCGTAGTGATAGCTGCTATAAAAATGATAGCAAACTCGAACAATCCACAGAAACGCTCAGAAAGTATTGGATCTTTAGCTTGGATTTGTGGCGGTGGTGTAATCTTAGGAGCATCATTAATAATTGCGGGAATAATTATTAATATAGCAACAAATAATTCTGGAAATCTTTTAGGAAGTTAGGTGGTAAATTTGAGAGTATTTAAAGTACCTTTTGATATAAAAAGAGAAGAAAAAATATTTGGTGGATATTTAAGTCTACGACAAGTAATATATTTGATGATTGCTACATCTAGCTTAGCACTACTTGCAACACCACTAAATATAATTGTAAAAATTTCCTTAATAAGTATAATTGCTGTATTCTTTTTGCTATGTACGTTTTTAAGAATTGGTGAGCAGAACTTTGATAAGTTCTTTTTTTATACTCTGAAATATGTATTTAGAAAAAAGGGATATGTATATGAGAGGTGTCGTAAATGTTAATAATGATAATATTTTTAGTTCTAACTGCTTTATTTATTATTGGAACAGCTCTATATATAAATTATAAAAAGAAAAATGCAGATAAATTAAAGCAAAGTAAAAATAAAGATACACAAAAGAAAAGAAAAAGCAGGAGTAAAAAGCAATTACTAGATATTTTACAGATAAAAATAAAAGATAATATTATATGTGTTGGCAATAGATATTCTAATGTTATACAACTAGGAAATATTGATTATAATATGCTATCGGATACAGAACAAGACTCTATTGAAAACGCGTTAATTCAAACAACTCTAGCTATAGATTATCCAATACAATTCTTTTCAACCACTGAATTTATTGATACTAGTAATGTTATATCAATAATAAAAGAAAATAACACAAATAACAGAAAAGTTAGAGAATATAAAGAGAATCTAATAGAATACCTACAAAAGCTAATGGAAAATAAAAATATATCAGTTATAAAAAATTATGCCATTATATCTTATGATGGCTCATACGAGAAAGCACTAGAAGAACTTAATAGAAGGGCATTATCTTTTATAGGAAATTTATTACGAGCAAAAATTGTTTGTGAAGTATTAGATGAAAATGAACTATATAATTTAATTTATAGAGAACTTAATAAAAATTCAGCTTTATATATTAGTAATTTGAAGGAAGGAGGGAAAAACCTATATGTTGGGAAAAAACAAAAAACAAAAAGAAATAAATATATTCGATAACATTCCAACAATAGTAGATATGCTATTACCAGATACACTTCAGGAAAGAAAAGATTACTTATGCTTAGGATATAATAAATATTCAAGAGTATTTGTTATGACAATATATCCTGAACAAACATGGGTATCTTGGTTGGATGACTTATTTAATATTGGTAATATTAATATTTCTGTAAAAATAGAACCTTCTAACAATGGAACTGTAATTAATCAGCTAACTAAAAAATTGGTACAATGTCAATCTGAATATGCTACATATTCAAAGCAAGGAAATATACTACATCTTCCTGTATTAGAGAAACAAATTGAAGATTTAGAAGAGTTAAGAATGCTTATACAAACAAATCAAGACAAGTTATTTTTTGCTACGATATTTATATCATTAAATGCCGAAACACTTAATGAATTAAATGAAAAAACAAAGATATTAGAAAGTGAGCTTAATAAAAAAACATCAATGATAAGAACATTAACATTTAGGCAACTAGAAGGATTTAAAACAATATTACCAACAGGAGATATTCCTATTGCAAATTATGAGCGAAATATGATAGCAGGTGGGATTGCAACATTAATTCCAATAGCAAATCCAAACTTGTCGCACGATAAGGGAATATTTATCGGAAGAAATATGTATACAAATGCACCCATATACATAGATACATTTTGCCGGACCACCTACATTACCAAATCCACATGTATTTATTTGCGGAACCTCTGGAGGAGGAAAAAGTGTTGCCTTAAAAACATTGACAGCTAGAAATATAGCAACAACAGGATGTGGGGCTTTTTTCATAGACATAGAAGGAGAATATACAAATTTAACTAGAATACTTGGAGGGAAAGTAATAAAAATTGAACAGGGAAAGTCAGCAGGGATAAATCCATTTGAAATTGAACCAGATATAAAAGGAAATAAACAATTTATTAATATACTTGATAAGGTTGCCGAAATACGAGGATTACTTGGGACAATTTGCAGAAATTATGGAAGAATATTGACAGGTAATGAAAATACAGAGATAGAGATTGTAATAAATAAATTGTATAGTGAAAGAGGAATTACAAGTGATATTAATTCACTTTTCGAGAAGAAAGGGCGGAAGATTAGATAATGGAAAATATACTGTTGGAAGAATACCAAAAAAGATGCCTACACTTTCGGATTTTCAAAAAAGACTAAAGGAAAGAGGAGAATGTGAAGAACTTGCAAATATGCTAGTTCCATTTTTAAAAGGTAATTCACTTGGAATATTTGATTGTGAAAGTAAAATAACATCTTCTGAAGATATTATTTGCTTTGATATGAGTGAAATAAAAGATGAATTTACAAAATTGTATTCAAGTTTTGTCATTCTTACTTGGGTTTGGCAAAAATATGTCTTAAAGAATAGAGAAAAAAAGAAAATAATTGTATGTGATGAAGCTTGGTTATTTTTAAAATATAAAGAATCAGCAGAATTCTTGGTAAATGTGGCAAGACGTGGTCGTAAATATAATGTGCCATTATTTATTGGAAGTCAATTTATAGATGAGTTTCTGACTTCTGAAGAACGGAAAAACAATTATAAATATATGCTCTACAAGATATTTATTTAAGCAAAGTCCAGGAACGGTAGATGAAGTTGTAGACTTTTTCAATTTATCTGAAGGAACTAAAAATTTCTTAACAGCAGCCAGCCCAGGACAATGTGTAATTAGCTTAAATAATAGTGTTACAGCGATTCAATTTGTAATTACAAAATATGAAGAGCAATTTGTTTTTACATAAAAGTAGATAAGTAAGAGGTGATAATTTGAAAAAAGTTTTTAAAAGCTTTGTAGTAGTCATTACAATGCTTTTTTTATTATATTCATTTTGCTTTAAAAGCAATGCAGTTGATTTTAAAAGTTTAATTAATAATGAAGAGGGAACATTGTTCGAAAAAATAATTGCTGAATGTATTGGCGGAATAGCACAGACAATTTTTGATTTTACTACAACAAAAGAATCTAACATTGGATTTAAAGATTACGACACATTAATTTTTAACAATAGAGTAAATATTGATAATTTATCTCCATTTACATCAGATTTATGGAATAAAACAATGAATTGGTATAAAGTTTTTGCAATTATATCTGGTAGTTTAATTTTAATTGCAGTTTTTATTTTAGCCTATAAAACTATGCTCGCAGGAATGAATACAGCTAAGAAAAATGAAGTTAAAGAAAGCCTTATGAGATTATGCTTCGGTGGGATAGCAATATCATTAGCACCATTATTTATTAAATTTCTTTTATTTATTAATAACAGTTTGGTGTATTTATTAGTAACTGCTGCTAATAGTGGAACTTTAGAGAGTGCATTAGGAGAAAATATGTTAGCATCCATAAGAACAGGCAATGCGATAACTACTGCATTGGTAATAGCTATGTTTATATATCTTTTTGTAAAGATAAATATAAAATTTATAGTTAGACAATTTACAATTATTATATTTACAATATTTACACCAATAGCTTGTGGATTGTGGATCATCAATAAAAATGTAACTGCTGCATCAATTTGGGCAGGGCAAATTATAATGAATATTTTTATGCAATTTATTTATTGCTTTTTATTTCTTATATACCTTGCATTTCTTCCGAGTGGTGGAGGTTGGGCAGTAAGTCTTATATGGGCCATGATGATATTACCTATTGCAGATGCATTACAAAATTGTTTACAAAACTTAACTTCAAGAATAGCCGGTATTGATAATGAACAAATGACAAACCGAGTTTTAGGTATGGGAACAATGCTAGGATTTGGTATAGGTGCTATACAAGAACAATTTAAAACACCATCATCATCAAATAATAATAATAATAATGGCAATAGTAACAATGCCAATTCTGGTGAAGGTTTTAAGGGGATTATATCAAGAGCAAAAGCAGTAGTAAACCCTGCAATGAATTTAAGTGCAGAAAAGGATTACAATGGTAATGTAAAGCCTATAAGAGATGTTATACCAAAAGAAAATAATATGAATTCTATTCCTAAGTCTAATGGTGAAAATAAAACTAATTTAAGTAGTGGTAATAATGTAGGCTCAAAATCTATTGCTGCAAATATTGCAAGAGGTACGTCAAAAGCTACAACTGCATATCTAGGAATAGGTGCCAAAATGGCAGAAGGAAATTTTCAAAGCTATTCTCGAAAAAGTAATGCAAAAAGAAAAAATAAATTTCAAAATACGGAATATATAAATAAGTTAGCAAGTAATAAAATCGAAATGCAGAAATCAGGTGATAGCAATGAGCATAAAGAATAAAGCTAAGAATAAATTGGCTAAGCATGCAAGAAAAATAGCTTTCAAAGTATTAAAACCATTCTTACCATATATTTTAACAATTGGACTTATTTTTTTTCTGATTTGTACTATTATTGATGCAGTATTTATTCAAGAAGTTCAAACAGATAGCTCTGATTTACCAGAAGAACAGGCACAAGTTAAAGAAATGTGCATAGAAAAATCTGAATATTTGAATACTTGTAATAACCTTATTGGAAATATATCTACTAACTATTTACTTGATGTAGATAGCAGAGAAACTGATAAGCTAGTAGAATGGAGTCATTTATATAGCATAATGGCATTTCACAATATGACAAATGGTGAAAAAATAAATAAAAATCTATTAGAAAAAGTATCTAAAGAATTCGAAAGCACTTTTATATATGAACCTAATACTGTAAGGATAGAGACTATATCAACAGATGAAAATGGCAACGAAGTAGTATCCATTAGAGAAGAAAATCACTACATCTTAATAGAAAGTAATTCTATAATAGGACATTATAAATATCATTATGAAGAAAAAGTGATACAGAATAATAATAGTAAAACTATCGGAAAAGTTTTTATAGCTGAAGAACTAATAGGAGAGAAATACGAACGATTAAAAGAGTATTTGAAAAGTAAATTAATGATAAAGGAGGATGACTTAAATACGGATATTCAAATAATTATTCAAGCTGCTAATGGTTATTATGAAGGAAAAGAAAATATAGCTTGGTTACAAGCAGATGCATCAAATGCGAATATTATACAAGATAGTTCAACTATTATCCCCAAAGGGAAGCTTATATGGCCAATACCTGGTTATACAAGTATAAGTTCACATTTTGGAATGAGAGTACATCCAATTACTGGAGCATACAAACTGCATACAGGAACTGATGTTAGTGCACCAATAGGTGCTCGTTTTGTAGCAATGGCTGACGGAACGGTAATAGAAGCAGGATATAACAATGTATATGGAAATATGGTAATGATAGATCACGGTGAAGGCATTGTAACCTTATACGCACATGGTTCAGAGATATTAGTTAAAATAAACCAAGTGGTGAAAAAAAATCAAGCAGTATTGAAAGTAGGAAGTACAGGTTATTCGACTGGACCTCATGCACATTTTGAAATTCGTATTAATGGAAAACTTGTTAATCCAGAAAATTATTTTAAAAGAGGAGGAATCTAATAAAATGGTATTAATATTTACTGGTGATGAACAATTAGATAGAGATTTGAATAAAAAAATTGAAAATAGTAGAATTGTATATTATCCAGACTATATATTAGAAGAAAGTCAAGCTACCACTTTAATTGCGACACAACAGGATAATAAATATAATTTTAGAGAATTTATGTTTAAAGTAAGAGAAAAAAATATACATGTTATTTTGATTTTAGAAAATGAAAAAGTTAAAGTCTTAAAAGATGCTCTTATTCTTGGAATATACGACATTGTTTTTGACACTTTTGAATTAGAAGATGTTTGTAAAAAAATTACTAATCCTAATTCATTTTCTGAGATTTCAAAATATATAAAAAATATCTTAGAACTAGAAACAAGCTAGTTCTATTTTATTGCAAATTTTAAAGAAAGGAGGATAATTAATTGAATAAAAAAGTTAAAAAAGCTATTAGCATTTTTGCTATAGTAATTATTTTAATAATTGCTATTATAACTACTTTTTTTATTATAAAACATTCAATAGATAAAAATAAGATACGTAGTGTTTGTGAAGAATATTCTGAAGAAAATATACAAAACAAACTAAAAAAGAAAGATGTTGTTATAAGTGATGAATTAATGTTACAAGTAGATGGCGAAAGTGTAATAGGAGTTATTAATATAGAAAAGATAAATTTTGAAGGATTAATCTATAAAGGTACATCAGATAACACACTTGATAAAGGTGTAGGACATATTGAAAGCTCAGCATATTTCGATGGAAATGTATGTTTAGCAGCACATAATTCTAAAAAATTCTGGAAAAATTTACATACTTTAGAATATGGTGATTTAATAACATATACAAGTTTCTTAGGAAAAAAGGTATATAAGGTAAACAAAATTACAGAAATTGATGAAACAGATTGGTCATTACTGCAACAAAATAGCAACGAAAATTTATTAACATTAATAACTTGTGTTAAAGGGAGACCTAATATAAGGCTTGTAGTTCAAGGAATAGAGGTCGATTAAAAAAATTTTACTTCAGCATTGTCAAAATCACATAAAAGATGCTATGCTAAAATAAAGAGACATAGAAAGGGTGATGTTTTATGAAGTTAAAGAAAATTTTAATAAGTATTATTTTAGTAATAGTGGTCTTTGGAGTAATTTTATATGTAAGTTTAGATAGAAAAAATAATCTAAAAACTGCTGATAATTTTGAAAATCAAATATTAGACAATTTAGAAAATCAAGAAAATATGTTTCAAGAAAATGAGATTATTGATAATAAAATTATAACAACAGCAGAACAACCTTTAGAAGAAGCAACTACACAAATATCTTCTACTTATAAAGCTATATCAGAAGAAAAACCAAGCGATAAACAATCTATTCAAAGTACAAGTAGTCAACAGACACAAGTTAAAACAGAAACTAAAATACCTACTACTAAAGAACCAATAGAAGCACCAAATATACCAGAAGAAAAAACAGAAAATACTACACCACAAAATCCTAGTACAATAACCAAGAATGAAGAAAAATACATAAGAAATGATACTATGATAAGCAAAATAAAAAACATTATAAATAATAATCCATCTGAATACATGAAAACTTATGGATATGAAGTAGTTGTAGATAGTTCGATTAAGAAGGAAACGAGTCAATTTACATTTACAGAAAATAGAATTAAAGCTTTTATCACAAATAAATTTGGAACTATTAGAATTTATGCAGAGGATTATTATAAAAATGGTGAGCTTATCATGACACAATGTTATATATTATAGAAAAAGCACTATATAGTGCTTTTTTTAATAAAAATATAGTGATTCCTTCTATACATTCCCTTCAATTTTTTTTAGGAGGAAGATTTATATGAAAGTAAATAAAGTTATTGCAGTGTTTTTAATAATTACTGTAATGTTTAATGTAATATTAACAAATAAATTTAATGTTGCAATGGCAACTGAAAATACAGAAAATAAAGAGGAAATAACAGTTAAAGAGTTTGGAGGATTTCTTAAAGAAAATATTAATGGAGAAATATATAATGTACAAAAGTTTACTGTAACTTCAGAAAATAATGAGATAAATTACAATATAAGCATAAGTAATTTTCCAGAAGGCGCAATAATTTTAGATGAAAATAACACCGAAATAACTATTTTAGAAAAAGAACTTTTTAAAGTAGCTGTACCAAACAGAAATATAAAAGAAACTATTAGAGGAATAGTAACTATAAATGGAACACAGCATGAATATACTAAAAATACTAATATTGGGACAATTAGAGCAAAGGTTGTATATAAAGATGGGAGAGTTAAGGCAAATGCAAATATTGAAGTAAAAAAAGAAAATGAAATAATTGCTACTTCTAAAACGGATGAAAGTGGAATGGTAACATTTACAGATTTGTATCCAGGTACATATGCTGTATGTGAGAAAGACTCCAATGGAAATATGGTAGGAGAATATCCAAGGGTATTATCTTTATATTATAGTGATTCTGTAGATTTAACATTTTATGATGAAAACTCAAATGAAATTAATATTACAATAGAAAATGAAAAGAAAAAAGGAACAATAGAAGTACATGTAGTAGATGGAGATAATAATGAAATAAAAATGAATAATATTCAAATTGAAATCAGTGATACTAACGGAACAATAATAGAAACTTTAACAACAAATGAGGATGGAACTGTTGTATCATCAAGGTTGCCAATAGATAATACATATAAAATAAAACAAAAAGGAAATATAGAAGATTATAATATGGACTTTTCTATTAAAACAATAAAATTTAGCGAAAATGAAGAAAAAGTAGTTGTAGTATTTGAAAATATAATGAAAAAAAATACTATAAAAATAACAAAAGTAGATAAAGATGATAATAGTATCAAATTAGAAGGCGTTGTTTTTGGAATATATAATTCAGAAGATGAATTAATAGAAGAATTAACAACTGATAACAATGGAGAAGCACATAGTTCAGAATTACCAATTAATAGAGAATATAAAATAAAAGAAATTAAAACATTAGATAATTATGTTTTATCAGAGGAAACTATTACAGTCTTTTTAACAGAAAATGCAAATTAGTGAAAAAAATATAAAGAGTATGAGAACAGGAAAAACCTGTTCTATTTTTATAAGGAGGAATGTACATGTTTAAAAGGATTACTAAAAAAAGTATAGCATTGTTAATGGTAATAATAACAATACTATCCAATATTGCTAATATTACTTTAGCAACAGAAATTAGTTCAGCATATATAAAAAATGGAGGAAGTTGTGGACATCACTTGCAATATTATAATACTGACAGAGGTGAGTGGTCTTATATTAATACGACTTATGCATATTATGAAGAAAACGGCGTTGCATATCCAGCATATTGCTTAAATAGAGAACTACCAGGAGTTGAAAGTGGAGAGTATGTAGTTAATGTAAATCAAGTAATGGATGATGTTAGAATCTGGAGAGTTGCAGTGAATGGCTATCCATACCAAAGTCCATCAGCTATGGCTGTTGAGAATGAATTAGATGCATTTGTGGCAACTAAACAAGCAATATATTGTATTCTTTATGACTGGGACCCAGTTGCAAGATATAGGGGTGCAGATTCAAGAGGAACAGCTATTACAAATGCAATTATAAATCTTGTTAATATTGGAAGATATGGAAATCAAACACCAGCAAATGCAGAAGTAACTACAAACAAGATAGGAGAATTTGTTGAAGATGGCGAGTATTATTCACAAGAATATTCAATAAATAGTTTAGTTGAAACTTCTAAGTATACAATTACTGCAACAAATGGATTGCCAACAGGAAGTCAAATTACTAATGTCTATAATAATTCACAAACAACGTTTGAAGGAAATGAACATTTTAAAGTTAGAGTTCCAAAAAATCAAATAGCAGGAGATATAAATGCAATAATAGCACTACAAGCTAAATCTAAGACATACCCTGTATTTTATGGAGAAACAAGCATACCAGGAAATCAAAATTATCTATTAACATTTGATCCATATGGAGATGCTTCTGGAATAGCAACTTTAAATTTAAAAACGGATACAGGAAAAATTAAAATAGTAAAAAAAGATGCAGAAACAGATGTACCTATTGCAGGTGTTACATTTCAATTAAGTACAAAAGATGGAAATATTATTTCTAACAGTACAACAAATGCTGATGGAATTGCAACTTTCACTAACTTATATCAAAGTGAATATATTTTAAAAGAAATAGCTACAGGAAATGATTATATATTATCTGATAAATCTTTTAATATCACTGTAGAATATAATAAAACAGCTAGTATAACTATCACAAATGAACATAAAAAAGGAAATGTTAAAATTTATAAAAGAGATGCCGACAATAATATGATTATGCTAGGCAATGTAGAATTTAAACTTTATTCAGAAGAATTAAAAAAGGTTATAGGAACATATTATACAGATGAAAATGGAGAACTAAAAATTGAAGGACTTAGAACAGGCAATTATAAATTAATTGAAACTAAGACAAATAAATGGTACAACCTAGCAGAAGATACCGAAATAGAAGTAGAATGGGATAAAGAAACAGTAAAAGACATTGAAAATGAACTAAAAAAGGGTCAAGTGAAAGTTATAAAAGTAGATAAGGAAAATAATCAGATAAAGCTAGCAGGAGTACAGTTCGAAGTATTAAATGAGTGTAATAAGGTACTAGAAAAAATAACAACAGATGAAAATGGAGAGGCACTAACTGCTAATTATCCTATAAGAGATTTTAATAAATTAAAGATTCGTGAAACTAAAACATTAGAGAACTATGCGTTAAATAAAGAAGCGAAGACAATAATACTAAAGGAAAATCAAATTGAAAATGTAATCTTTGAAAATGAAAAAATAAAAGGTTATTTAGAAATTACAAAAGTTGATAGTAAAACGAAAGAACCTTTAGAAGGTGCTACTTTTGGAATATATGATATGGAAGATAATGAAATTGCTCAAATTACAACAAATGAGGAAGGAAAAGCTACAAGTGAACTTATTCCTTATGGAAAATACTATGCAAAAGAATTATCTACAGGATCAGTATACTATTTATTAAATGAAAATTCATTTGAGTTTGAAATCAAAGAAAATCATGAAATTGTTAAAAAAACAATAGATAATGAACCTACTGATATTAAAGTAGATGTAGATAAAGAAGGCACAGTAGAAATAAGACCAGGAGAAAAAGTTAATTATAATTTTTCAAATATCGCCAATAATTCAAATGTCTATTTAGAAAACTTTAAATGGTATGACTTTATACCAACAGATTATATTAGATTAGAGAAAATGACAACAGGTACATGGAATCAAGACTTGACATATGATGTATATTATAAAACTAATAAATCTGATGATTATATTTTATTTAAAGAAGACCTAAAAACTACAGAGAATTATGACTTAGATTTTACTAAAATAGATTTTACAGAAGATGAATATATAGTAGAAACCTGTTTTGATTTTGGAAAAGTAGAAACAGGATTTAGAGAAGATATAAAACCTACAATGCAATGTATATCATTTGATACATTAGAAGATGGACAAACATTTACTAACCATACAAAAACAGTAGGCATATATTTTGGAATTACTGCTGAAGCAAATAGTGATTGGAGCACCATTGTACATAAAGAAAAAGAACCAGAAATTATTTTGCCACGTACAGGTAAATAAATTTAAGTTAGTAATCCTATAATATTTCCCTTCAAAATTATTTATAGGAGGATTTATTTATGAAAATTACAAACATAAAAATTTTTAAAACAAAGAAAAGCGAACCAGTATTAGCTTATGCAAATATCATTTTAGATAATCAATTTATTATTAGAGGAATAACATTGTTAGAAAAAGGAGAAACAAGATATATTTCTATGCCAGCTAGAAGATTAAGAAATAATGAAATAAGACAATATCGTGATATGTGTCATCCATTAAATAACGAAGTTAGAAAAGAAATTACAGATGCAATATTTGCAGAATATGAAAAACTCATAGAAAATGAAGAATAAAGAATAATAAAAGTCTTTGATTTTGCCCTTCAAAATATTCAAAAGAAAGGACTATTGTTATGATTATAAATGATAATTTAAGAAAAGATGTATTAAGTTTAAAACAATATACAGATTTAATAATCGAAAATAACAGTCTAACAGACTTACAAATAGAAAATTTTCTAAAAAAGTTTGAAAAAGCAAGATATAATATTTTATCTGAAATCAAACTTTACAATATAAATAAAGAATTCGAATACGAAAAAATAAAAACTATTGATAATGAATATAAGGCAGAGATAAATAACAATATATTGAAAATATATGTACCTGAAGTAATTCCATCATATAAAAATTTAAAAACACATACACACAAAAGAATATTATTAAATGTAGCAGAATGTACCAAAGAATTTAATAATTTATTTAGTGAAAAAGTTTTTATTTATATTAAGATATTTGACAAAATATTAGGATGGGATGTAGACAATAAATATATTAAACCAGTTGCAGATGCATTAATCCTTAGTAAAGTTATAACTGATGACAATATAACTAAAATGGCTTACTGTGTTAAAGGGGAATATTCTGAAACTCCTCACACAGAAATCTACGTATTTGATAGCAAAGATATTATTAAATATTTAGAAAATTACAGTACCAAAAAGTAGGGTATTTTTAATAAGCTTAAAAATTTAAAAATGCCATAGGTGGCAAAATTTGAAAATAATATATTAATCAATAATTTTAAAAATTAAATTCCTTACTTTAATGAGTGGAGGTAAGTAGGCGATAGCGAAAGCTATCGAATATCTTACCAAAGAACAGGTTATGGAAAACTTTTGGTACTTATTGGAGGTGATTTTTTGAATTATTTTCCGAATCGGTGATGAAGAAATAAATCTGATTAAATTTATTGCTAAATATCAATATTTAAATACATCTGATAGTAAATATTTTTTTTCTACTAAAAAATATTATAAAAATAGAGTCAGTAATTTAGTTTCTAAAAAATTTCTTAAAAAAGTCAAGTTAAATTTAGTGCTAGGAAAATTAGGAATAGAATATGCTAAACTGTTTAAATTTGAATACAACAGACTAAATAGAAATAAAAAATACTTGCCAAGATTATTGCAACTAAGCAGTTTAGGAGCATTTTATAATAAATGTAATACAATATCATTTATACCATCATTTGCTATGAAAGATAAAGAAATGTTTACAATAACAGCTAGAAGATTTATAGGTACACTGAAAATAAATGGCTTTGAATATCTAGCATATAAAATTACAAGTGAACATGATAGTAAATATGTGATGTCAGTAATATATGACATACAAAAGGAAAAAAAATATAAAAATATTATTATATTAGTTGACGATATATCTAGAATAAATATAAATGACTTTACTTTTGGAATGAATCAAGTCCTAATTTTAGAAGATGTATTAGATAACAGGGAAAGATTAAAATATCTACATAGTATAAATTGGCAAAGAATAATTAATAAATATTATAAAGATAAAGTAGTTTTAGCTGAATACAGTTTTTGTGATTATACAGATTATAAAAATACTTATGTATCATACTTTTACTTTCTAGATACTGAAAAAATAAATAGAATTAAACAATTTTTAAGAGAAAGCAAGAATAAAAATGCAGATATTATTTGTAGTGCAGAGTTGGAAAAAGAAATAAAAAAAGAACTTCCAACAGCAAGATTTATTATAGTAAATCTAGAAGAATATTTAGATAAAGAATGGAATGTCTATGATTAAAAAGATATGTTTTTACATATTTTTATTTTTGTGTTTAATCTTAAATATTGTAATTGATATTAATATAAAGAATTATGTTCAAGTTTTAAATATATGTTTTGAACAAGACATCATTCTTAATAACAAATTATATATACTAATCTGTTTTACAATTTTTTTTATTTCAATTCTTATTATAATAGATATACTACTTTTATTTGCAAAAACAAAAGAAAATAAAGGCATTAATTTTAAAACTGAAGATGGAACTTATGGCACTTCTAATTGGATGAGCGAAAATGAGATGAAAGAAATATTAGGTTTTAATGATGTTCCAGGAATTATACTTGGCAAATATAATGGAAATATTGTAAAACTGCCATTTGAAAGTTATTTTAATAAAAATATATGTGTGTTTGGTAGTAGTGGAAGTATGAAGACAATAGGATTCTTATTAACAAATTTGCTAGAACTATCGATATATAAAAAATCAATTATTTGTACGGATCCAAAAGGAGAAATTTATCGAATGACATCAAGCTATTTTAGAAGTATAGGATATACCGTAAAAGTATTTAATTTAAAAGATATGAAACACTCTGACCGCTGGAATCCACTAGCAGAAAATCAAACTATAACTGATGTTCAAACAACGGCAAATATAATTATTAGTAATACACAAAAGAAAAGTGGAAAAGATGATTTCTGGCCACGAGCAGAAGAGAATCTATTAAAAGCATTTTTGTTTTATTTCCTAGATAATCTATCAGATAAAAATAATTTAACTAATGTTTACCAACACATTGCAAATGGAGATATTGGAGAAATAGATAATATATTTAAGAAAATACCACAGAACAATCCAGCAAGAATGAGTTACAATATTTTTGCAAGTGGTTCTGATACTATAAAAGCGTCTGTTATTACTGGACTTGGAACCAGATTACAAGCTTTTCAAAATGAAAATCTACAGAAACTAACTAATGAAACAGATATTGATTTAAGCTTACCTGGTAGACAACCATGTATTTATTATGTTATAACAAGCGATGTCGATTCTTCAAATGATTTCTTGGCATCACTATTTTTTACATTCTTATTTATTAAGTTAGTTAGGTATGCAGATTCAAGACCAGATGGCAGATGCGAAAATGAAGTATTTTGTTTTTTAGATGAATTTGCAAATATTCGGACAAATACCAGACTTCAACAGAAAAATTAGTACAGTAAGAAGTAGAGGGCTAGCCTTAATACCTATACTACAAAATGTACGGTCAGATTAAAAATCGTTATCCATTAGAAATATGGCAAGAAATAATAGGAAATTGTGATACAAGGCTGGGACTTCGGAACAACAGATACATTAACAGCACAATACTTTTGCGATTTGATAGGTGTGTCGACAGTAGAGACTACTTCTATAAAGAAATCAAACTCTATAGAAGGAGATATTCAAGAGTATGGCCAAAAAAACATATCAACCTTGAAACGAAACTTATTAAATGTAGATGAGATATTAAGAATGCCACCTACAAAACTATTGGTGAACTTACGAGGAAACAAACCATTGTTATTAGAAAAAATGATATATAAAGAGCACCCAATTGCTAAAGAATTAAGAGATAGTCCTGTCTTTGAATATAGTCCTAACTGGATCAAAAATACACCTAAAAAAATACAAAATAGCAGTATTGAAAACAAAACAAAAGGTAATTTAAAAGATAAACAAGTAATTGATTGGAATATATTTTAATTATATGCTATAATGAATTCAATAAATAATTTGTATATTAATACCAAAATAATATGAAGAGAACATAAAAAATACTTTTAAGAAGAGGAAAAGATAGATACTATATAAAGTAAATTTAAGTATAAATAATTAAAGGAGGGACTGAAATGGAGAAATTTAGCATTCCTAAAAAGGAAAAGTGTCCATCTAATGGATATACAACGAAATACAACAAATCAACTATTGATGAGTTTTGTGATAATCCAGATAAGTATAAATCAGTTAGCTATATAGGTGTAATCAATGATGCAATTACAATATATAAATATTCTGACTATATCTCACGTGAATGGATAGAATATGTGATAAGGAAATTATCTCCATATATAAAATAGAAGCATGGGAACGTTTAGAAAACCAAATTATATTTATTATAAACGAAATATTTAAGCATTTACCTAAATAAGGGTAGGTGCTTTTTTATTGGAGGTGATTTTTTGAAAGAACTAGCAATAAAGGAATTAATGCGTAGTAGAGATGAAAAAAGAATTTTGACAGGTAAAATTAGCGGTATTGAAGACGAATATTATAAATATAAAAATGAGAATATATCTTGTGCCATTATATGGTATGAAGGAATTAAAATACTTATACCAAGTACCCATTTAGGAATAAAGAAAATAAATAAATCAATCATTCGAGGTATGCTAGGAGCAGAAATTGATTTTGTAATTGTAGAAATAGATATAACATCTAATATAGCAATAGCAAGTAGAACAGAAGCTATGGAATTAAGATCACAAATAGAAATTCCGAAACTAAAATTGAATGATGCTGTTACAGTAAGAATCATGGCTGTTGGAGTAAAAAATATTATTGTTGAATTATATGGAAAAGAAATAGTTATAAAAGCAGAAGATTTAAAACACACATATATTGTAAATTGTAAAGACTATTATACTCCAGGTGAAAATTTAAAAGTTAGGATTAAAAATATAGATATTGAAAAAAATATCTTTGAATTATCAGCCAAAGAGTTTGTTGAAAATCCATTTAAGAATATAAGAAGATATATTACTGAAAATGGAGAATATACAGGAACTGTAATAGCATTCCCTAAAAGTAATTCGGGAATAATAGTGCAATTAGATAATTCAAAAGTTTGTATTCTTACAAGAGTTCCAGCTAGATTTAATAACTTTCCACATTATATGGAGAAAGTGTTAGTAAAAGTATCTGAAATAAAAGAAAATAAGAAATTAATATATGGATATTTAATAAGAATAATATAATAGGAGATATAGATTATGATAGATAAATTAAAAGTAATAAATTTTTTACAAGATTTTGGCTGTGCCAGACTAAGTCATTTACAAAAACTAAATAATGCACCAACAGATAATTTTAAAAATATTTTATTTGACAATGTTGTAAGCAAAAAAGGAGATGTATTTGTTCATAATACAAAAAAAATAGATGATGATATGTTAGTAGCACTTGATATATTGTGTAAATATAAGGACAGATTAACAACATTTCATAAAGGGTATTATCCTATTATTATAACATTTTTAAGTAGAGAGAATTTAGTATATCATATTATTGTAGCAAATAATGAAAATAAGAAAGGAATTGTAAAACATATAAATAATATCTCATTATTACCTAAAGCAGATAAATTAATATTGGCTTTTCCTGATGGCAATGAGTTAGAAAACATTAATTGTGAATTACCGTTCTTATATTGCACTTATCCTAATCTAAAAATTCTAAATTTAAAATATATTGAATCATCTTAATCTGACAGAAAATTTAATATATGATAATGCTAGTACGTAAGGATAGTATAGTAATACCGGGTAATTAAATTGGTCGCAATTTTGAGTTATTAAATACTTAATTTAACATAATAAAAAACGGAGCCCCAGTCAGGGGCTCCGCTTAGATGGGGGAGAAAGTTGACCTACATATTGATGGCTATAAGTAAGTTTACAATAACTATAACCTTATATAGGATTACGCGTTATAATAGATGTAACCATACTTCACACCAGACGAGGTGGGATACGAAACATACCACATCTCTCGACCTTGCCCATCATAGAACCGCCAAAATCTTGCCACTTTCATACTGTCTGCAGCAGATATGGAGCCAATATCAGGGTAAGCACTGCTATCAGGTCCCGCATAAACCCTTTGAGAAGAATAAACAGGGATGTAATAGCCAACCTGATTATAGTGATAGAATAAACCAGGGTTACCATACTGATACAGACAATTAGAAGGAACGAAAGCACGCTTACGCTGAGCGTTGGGAACATTATATTCAATGTAACTCCAACCATCATAGCTGCCCAGCAACGATACGTACTCACCAGCACTAACAGAACCTGCATAATGAACACCATAAGGTGCATAGTAGGTACTGCTGGAGGAAGTTACTTTAGCAACGCGGGAACCGATAAAGTTACCAATATACCATAAGTTGCTTGCTGTAACGTAACCTCTCTTAGGACCATTGGTGGCACTGTACTCAATATATGCACTATTGGCAGAACCGTTATAATTTAATACGGTTACACCTTCTCCAGCATATACAGTGCCTATCTTGGTGCCGCTGGAATTAACAACAGACATCGTTGTTGCCACCTGATTCCAACCGCCAGTAGGATAATCCTCAGCGGCAAAAGCAGTAGAAACAGGGAACAGACCGAAGACCGCTACCAAAGTCAAGAAAAAGCTTGCAATCCGGGTCTTGAAATTCTTAAACATATGAAACCTCCACATTGTTTGTATCCCCCATCTAATTGTATATGAAAACATATACAGCCTAATAATAGCACAAAAAATTGATATAATAATAAAATTTAAGAAAGTTAAAAAAGATAAGTTTAAAAAGTTTAAAACGATGCATCTTTTTTCTTTTAATATGACTCTACATATTAGGAGGAGAATATGAAAAATTTATTAATTATAGAAGATGATTTAATACAATCATACCTTTTGATAAATAGTATATGTAGAAATATTTCAGATATTAGGTTATATAATATAGTATCAACAGGAAAAGAAGCGATAAAAATCATTACAGAAAATAAAGTAGATATAATAATATTAAAGTTAAATTTAGTGGATATGGAAGGAATAGAAATAATTAATTTTATTAAAAACAATAAAATGACTAAATACATTGGTTCTATTTTCGTAATTACTAATGATATAAAATTATTATCACAAGTTATTGATAATGAGTATGTCTTTGGATATGGTTCACTAATAAGTAGTGGGGAGTTTATAATTAAACAAATTAAGGAAATGATGTCAAAAAAAGAAAAATTAATAAATTATAAAAGTTTAGAAAACAGAATAAAGACGGAATTAGAAAAACTAGGATTTCAATTTTCTTACATAGGAACAAGATATATGTATGAATGTATATATATGTGTTACTATAAACAAGATATATATAAAATAAATTTAAGTAAAGATATATATCCTAGTATTTCTGCGAAATATTTTAGAACGATAAACTCTATAAAAACAAGTATATTCCAAGTGATTGATTTGGCATATAGAAGTATAGATAAAAGTATCTTATCAGAATACTTGGGGTATAATGTTATTACTAGACCATCAACTAAGGAAATTCTAAATTCGATACTCGAAAAAATAAAGGAAAAATAAAAATAAAATGCAACTTTTTTTATGTTTATAAGCTCTACCTAAATATAGGAGGAAAATAATAGGAGGAAAAAATATGAATACTAAAGAAATCCTAAAAAGATTCGAACAAATATACAATGAAACATATAGTGCTATTTTTAGATATGTGACAAGTAAATGTAATAATTTAGATGATGTAGATGATATAATTCAAGAAACTTATTGTGAACTCTATAAAACATTAAAAAGAAGAAAATACATATTAAATTATGAGGCGTATCTTATTACAATTGCAAAAAATAGAATAATTAAATTGTCTAATAAAAATAAAAGAATAGAGACAATTTCGATTTTTAGCAAAGAAGATGACAAAATGATAAATAGTTTGGGGGATGATATAAATATAGAAAGAGAGATTATTACAAAGGATATGATTGATATTATCTGGAAAGAATTAAAAATTAATGATACGATTGCAGCTAAAATTTTTTATTTTCATTTTATTGAAGAAATGACTTTTAAAGACATAGCTACTATGTTAGAAGTAAAAGAAACAACAGCCAAGAGTATTCTATATAGAAGACTAAATAAAATTAAGGAAACTTGTTTAGGGGGTGGTTGTAATGCAATACAATAAAGAAGCACAAGAATATTTTAAAAGCAAATATTATAATAAAGATAAAAATTATGAAATAATTACTTCTAAAATAAAAGAAAAAGAGATGAGTAAAAATAAGATATTAAAGGTTGTTGCTATGTTAATGATTATAATTATTAGTACTACAGGAATTGGAATAGCTGGTAGTAAGTTTTATAATGAGTATATAAAAAATCAAGGAGAAATAGATTCAAAGGAATTGCTTAATTCAAGAGATGGTTATGAATATACAGAGAATATGACATTTTCAAAGGATATTAATTCATATTATAAAATAATAACAGATAAAGAAACATTTGATAGTTATAAAGAACAAATAGCAGAATTACCTTATATGGAAGATAAAGACTTTAATAATAACTTTTTGGTTTTGATCGCCAATAAAGCTAATTTTTACCCACATATGAGAGATGTTACAATTTCTGAAATTAAATCTGACGAAACTACGCTGTATATTAAGTTAATGCAAAAAGAAAATCCAAATTATGATAAAACATCAGATATAATATATGCAATTGTAGACAAAGAATTGCTGAGAGAAAATATAGATTTAAAATTAGATTTATCTAATATAAAAAATAAAAATTTTATAGATATAAAAAATTTGTCTGAAGATTATTCAAAAGAAGAGGCAATAGAAGATGGATGTTTAGTAATAGATCAAGAAGTAAATAAACCTGGCTCAAATGAATTTAAGGTATTATCTAACGATCCATTTGCGTTAGATAAATTAATAGAAAATGCTAATAAAGGAATAGAGTCATCTATAAGAATATATTTTGATGACAGAGTAAAAGCAAGAATAATAGACGTAACATATAAAGATGATATATATATAATAAACGTAGGATATCCTGGAACAGAAGTAAACTTTGTTAATTCAGCAAAATATCTAATGAAAGAACATATAAGAGATAATCTTTATGCATATTCATATAATAGTCGTGAAAGAACGCAAGATGCCGCTATATTAATATATATAAATTTGGATTAATAAGATATAGTCAGAGTTTTATACCATATTAAATATTTATTTAATAAAGTTAATAGATGTCCTAACTGTCAAAAGTCATATGCAGGTACTTAATATAATTGTACCTGCACTTATTATATCAATTATACTTAAGAATTATATACTTGTAGCTTTTTTTATTTTATTAATTTTTAAATATCTTAAATACTTAATTCTGACTTTATGCATATAAATTTCATCGTCTAGTTGTTTAATTATTATATAGATATATGAAGCAGTAGATATATCTATATTAGAATTTAAAAGGAGTATTTTTAAGTGTTCTTTTTGTCTTTCTGGTTCTTTTAGTAACTTTCATTCCTCCTCTTGGATTTTCATTATCTTATTTGTAGTATTATTTTTCTTTCTTTGCCTAATACTTAATATCTGTGCATTAGTATATGTAAGTTCTTTTTTTATATTATTTAGAGAATATGAAGTACAACATGTGTTATATATTTTATTTCTTTTAGCAAAAACAATGTCATAAATTCTAGGACTCATAATTTACCTCCTTTCATACAAATTAAAAAAGCGGAAATAATAATATAAAAAGTCGAGGCTTACTCGACATTTTAACAAAAGAATGTAATAAAATCAATTAAAATAATTTTTTTATAGGTGAAGATCTTTGAAAAAGTATGAAAATGGAAAAAGTAATGTTATAGGTACTTTGTTGAAAGAATATAGGACAAAGAAAAAAATAAAGAAAATAGATTTATGCAAACAGCTACAACTACATGCTGTTTACATTGATACTACTGAACTAAAAAGAATAGAAGATGGTAAAATGATTGTAAAAGACTTTGAATTGATTGCTTTTTGTAAAGTACTAGATATTGATTATAAAGAATTGAAAAATACTATAGAGTAAATTGTATATGGTAAGAATATTAGAAAATGGCGAGTATTAAGCTACTTGCTATTTTTTTTTATAATAAGAAAAATATTTATCTTCATATTTAGGGTATGATATTATGAGTAAATAATAATTAAAACACTTCTAAAGTTACGAAATATAAGTGAATGAAATTAATAAAAAATGAAACTTTTTTATATTTTTAATGCACTACATAGTAAGAAAGGAGAAAAATAATATGAGTACTCAAAAAATACTAAAAAAATTTGAACAAATATATGGAGAAACATATAAAAATGTTCTTCAATATGTAATATCTAAGTGTGGCAATATTAACGATGTAGAAGATATTATACAGGAAACATATTTAGAAATATACAAAGTACTAAAGGAAAGAAAAATTATTCTAAAACATGAGGCTTTTGCCATTGCTGTTGCAAAAAAGAAAATAATTAAATACATTAATGAAAAGAAAAAGGTAAATAATATTTCAATATTCCAAGAAAATGAAGAAAAAGAATTTATTATAGATTTAGATTCTGGAATAAACATTGAAATAGAATATATTAATAAAGATAATATAGATGTTATATGGAAATATATAAAAGCTACTGATTCCAATACTGCAAAAATATTTTATTTACACTTTATTAAAGAGAAAACCTTTAAAGAGATTTCAGAAGAATTAAATATAAAAGAAGCTACGATAAAAAGTAAATTATACAGAATGCTCAAAAATATAAAATTATATATTGGAGGTGAAAAGAATGGAAAGTAAAAATGAATTGAAAGAATACTTTGAAAGTAAATATTATAATGAAAAGGATATGTATAATTCTATAATAGAAAAAATAAAAGAAGATGAAGCTATGCCAAAGAATAATAGAGTATTAAAAGTAGTTGCAACTTTGCTTATTACCATACTAGGTGCAACAGGAATAGTTTTTGCTAGTACAAAAATTTATAATGAATATATAAAAAAACAAGAGCAAATAGAACCTGAATCATTATTTATTATAAAAGAAGGACCTTTTGAAGGAATGCATTCAAGTGCCTATGTTCATCAAAATATGATTTATTCAGAAGAAGTAGGAGTATATTATAAAATAGTAACAAATACAAATGAATATGATGAATTTAGAAATAAAATTAATGAATTACCAGAAATGACGGAAACTGATTTTAATAATAATTTTATAATAATAATTGCAAAAACAGGTATAGATGTACCACATAAAAATGATCTAACAATATCTAATATTGATGTTGATGAAAGTAAAAGTTACATTACATTAAAACAGAAAGAAAATCCTAATTATGATGAAGCTGAAGAACTAATATATGCAATAGTAGATAAATCATTATTAAGGGAAGAAGTAGAAATAAAATTTATACCTGCAGAAATAAAAAATGATAATGTTGTGCCATTAGATAAATTAAAAAAAGACTATAGCAAAGAGGATGCTATAAAGGATGGATGTTTTGTAATAGAGAATGAAAATGTTTTATCAGAGAATAAATATGCATTAGATGAAATTATTGAAAAATCACAAAATAAAATAGATTGTTATTTAAGAATCTATCATAAAGAGAATGAAAAAGTAAGAATATATGATTTACAATATTATAACGAAATTTTTATTTTAAAAAAGTTAGAATCTAGTAATTCAGAAATATCAACATATTCATTTAAATATTTAATAAAACAACATATTTTTAAAGATCAAAATATTTATTCCTATGGATATAATAATGATAATCAAAAAGAATATATGACACCTTTATTTAATATAAAAATATAGATTAAAAAATAATATAGAAAAATTATAAGAAAAATTTAGCAGGTCCGGTACTAAAAACTGCACCTGCTTAATTTATATAGAAAAATATAAACTCTATCAATTTAAAAAAATTATAAAAAATGAAACTTTTTTTAAATAATTATGCTCTTTATAGATAGAAAGGAGAAAAATATGAGAAACAAAAGTATATTAAAAAAGTTTGAGAAAATATATAAAGAGACATACACAAATAGCCTTAGATATATAATATGTAATTGCAGAAATATAGAAGATGCAGAGGATATTTTGCAAGAAACATATTTAGAATTATATAAAGTTTTAAGTGATAAGAAGAAAATTATTAACTATCATTCATATATTTTTTTTATTGCAAAAAATAAAATAATTCGAAAGAACAATTCTAACCAAAAATTAAAATCTATTCCTATGCCTCAGGAATATGATAATGAAGAAATGATGGATATAGATTCAGGAATAAATTTAGAGGAAGATTTTATTACAAAAGACAATGTTAATAAGATTTTAAACTATATAAATTCTAAAAATCACGATACTGCTAAAATATTTTACTTGCATTTTATATTAGATATGTCATTTAAGGAAATATCTAAAGAATTAAGTATAAAAGAATCCACAGTAAAAAGTAATTTATACAGAATGTTAAAAAATATTGAAATATCCTATTTGGGAGGTGAAAGACATGAAAACTAAAAAGGAAATGAGTGAATACTTGAAAGAACAAATGGATAATGATTATAAGATGATTTTAAATAAAATTGGCGATGAAAAAAATATGAATGAAAACAAATTATTAAAAATAGTCGCAACTCTGGTTATAACGATAGTTGGTACAATGGGAATAGTTTTAGCTGGTACACAAATATATAATACATATATAAAGAAAGATGATGATATAAATTTAAGAGGGCTATTTAGAAATGAAAATGGTTGGTATTCAGATGAAATTACAGCAGGCATGAGTTATGATAAAGAAAGTAATATGTATTATAAAATAATAGCAGATGAAGAAAAATACAAAGAATGTAAAGAAAAAGTAAATGAATTACCTGAAAGTTCAGAAATAGATTTTAATAAAAACTTTTTACTATTAATTACTCATGGAGAAGTTTCGTTAATAAATTCTTGGGAGAATGATTTAACAGTAGTAGAAATTACTGCAGATGAAAACAATACCATTGTAAAGTTAGCACCAAAAGAAAATCCAGACTTTAATAAACTAAGGACAGAAATATGTGTTGTGGTAGATAAAACACTATTAAGAGAAACAATAAAAATAGAGAAAGATTCATCATCTTTGCGAATCGAGGGAATTACTCCAATTGAGGATATAACAGAAGAGTATACAAAAGAACAAGCAATAAATGATGGGTGTATGGTACTTGAAGCAATAAAGCAAGGAGATATTTACTTAAATGAAAGCACTATAATATCAGAAAATAAGTATGCTTTAGATGAATTAATTGAAAAAGGTAAAAAAGGTATAGATTCAAGTCTAAGGATTTGTGACTATGCCGCATATGGAGTATTACAAATAATAGATATACAATATAGAAGTAATATAGATAGATTTATTATAAATAGAAGGACAATTGGAGGAAAAAGGTCAGATCCAAACAGAGTAGGAACGTATATATACAAATATATAATAAAAGAACATTGGAAAGATAATCTTTACTGGTACTATCTAAATGATGTAGAAGGAGAGGTAAATACGCATAGTTTAATATTAGTAACTATGTAAAAATGCATATAATCTTTAATATATTAGATACAATATAAAAATAGTATGTTTATTATAACTTATGGATATGCAGGTGTTACTGATATTCATATTCATACATGAAAATATATAGTTAAAAACAACTCAGCAAGAAATGGCAGTATTTTATATGCAGAAAGGAATGAAAAAGACAGAACTAAGGTCGGTGGGCAACATTTTTTTAAAGTAAACTATAACTACTAATAATATAAAAATAATATTATTGAGAAAATAAATCTAAATATGATATAATTAAAATAATTCTATACAGATAAAATATAAATGATAAAATTAATAAAAAATGAAACTTTTTTATATTTTTAATGATCTATATATAGAGAAGGATGAAAAGTAAAATATGTACAAAGGAAAGTAAGAAATATGGAAAATAAATGTAGAAAAATAAAAAGAATAAATCTAGACCAAAATATAGATAAAAAAATTGAACAAAATATATACAAGAATATAGATAAAAAGAAAGATATAAACAAAGACAAAAAGATAAACAAAAAGAAACTTAGTATAATAAGTCTTATTTTGTTTATAATTATATGCATAATTATAGGAATATTTAACTTTAAAGATATTAAGATATTTGTATTATCAAAGTTTATAAAGCTAGAGAAAATAGAGATTATTAATGAACAGGCTACTTTAGAAGTTGGAGAAAAAGTCGGAGTACAAATAAAATATTATCCAGACAATGCAAACTTTTATCCATATACAATAGAAAGTTCGAATAATGATATAATAAGCATCGATAGTGAGAGTAGTAGTATTGAGGGAAAAAATAAAGGAAATGCAAAAATAAAGGTGATTTGCGATGGAAAAGAAGCAGAGAAAGATATTAATGTAGTTATTAAAGCAAAAGAAATTTCTTTATCAGAAAATGAAAAAAATATAAAAATTAATGAAATATATCAGATAGTTGCAACAGTAATTCCAGCAGAGGCAAGTAATACGGAACTAAAATATTTATCAGAAAATGAAGAAATTGTAAAAGTTAGTCAAGATGGAAAAGCACAAGGGATAAAAGAAGGAGAAGCAATAATAAAAGTTTCTAATATAAATGGAGAAGCTGAGAATCAAATAAAAATAATAGTATCAAAAAATCCAGTAGAAAAAATTGAAATTGATGATAACAATGTAGAGATAGGAAAAAATCAAAGATATATTTTATCAGCGACAGTAAGTCCCGACAATGCAACATATAAAAATGTAACATGGAGCTCAAGTAATGAAAGTATATTAAAAATAGATCAAAACGGAATTGTAACAGCAAAAGGTATAGGAAAGACAACAGTTTTAGCAATTACTGACAATGGAGATAAACAGGTAGAATGTGCATTTAATGTCGTAAAAAGTCCAAAAGAGAACAAAGTATTGTATGCTAAAGGTAAAAATAGTATTAGAGTTAAGGCAGATAAAAGCTCAAAATCATTGGCTGTAACAGGAGCTGATGAAGAAGTAGAACTTCTAAAAAAACTAAATAATGGATGGGCAAAAGTAAGGAATGGAAGTGGGATAGTTGGCTATTCTTTATATTCTCTATATAGTACAAATAAACCTGCACCAAAAACATATACTATACCAACCAAAAATGATGTCAAAATAGTAAAAAATGTTCCATATTTAAACCAATTTTCTTTAGGCTACCCAACAGGCTGTGAAGCAGTATCAGCAGCAATGGTATTGAAATTTGCAGGCTATAATGTATCAGCAAGTCAAGTCGTAAATGCTACACCTACAGATGATAGAGGAAAATATTATGATGATGCAACTGAAATCTATTATGGTGGAAATCCTTTTAAAGTCTTTGTTGGACATCCATCAAAGAAAAAAAATACAGGTTCTTATGGGTGCTTTGCAGAGCCAATAGTTACTTCAATGAAAACATTTGCAGGGAACAGAGTTAAAGACATATCAGGCTGTAGTGAAAACACATTATTTGATTACATAAATAAAGGAAAACCAGTAGTAGTTTGGGGAATAAAAAATGCAGGGACACCAGAAAAAGGAGTAACCTGGAAATATCCAGACGGTAGTGGAAGTTTTGAAGAAATAGTAGGAGAGCACTGTTTTGTACTAATAGGATATGATAGTAACTATGTTTACTTAAATGATCCAAGTGCTGGACAAAATGCAAAGCAGTCAAAATCGAAATTTATTAGCAATTGGAAACAACTATATTCACAGGCAATTATAATAGAATAGATATCAAAATTTAAATTAATAGTAACACATATATAAGAAAGTAATAAATTTAAAATATTCCACCTATGAAGGCTAGTGAGATTCTAAAAATTCTTGAAGAACAAAATGAACCTCTATAGGTATTATATCTATAATATATTTGGATTTTAATAATATTTAAAACTCCATACTAAAAATATAAGAAAATGCCTAAATATCAATGATAAAAAAATATTAATAGTGCTTATTGAAATAAAATATAAAGCTAAGTAAAATATTAGTGTGTATAAGATTATGTTATAGTTATACTATAACTACCTATAAAGAATTAATCTTTATAGCATAACTACTAAAATTTAAGTTAGTAGTAGCACATCTACATTTGAAAAATGTAGCATAAAATGGGTATTTAGCAGTTACAAATATATAGATTATTTGTTATGCGTATATAAAAGAAAGTAATAATTCTAAAACAGCCCCCTATTTTTAGATATTTACTTTCTCTTTTTTTGCCCAAAATAAAAGAAAGGAGGATATATCAAAAAATCTTTTACACAAAAAAATGGAAGGAGATTTAAAAAATGAAAAGTGGTTTTAATTTTGAACTATACGAAATAATATTCAAAAATTGTTTTATCCATAGCTCAATGTATAAAAACGGAAATTTACAATTAAGTTTATTTGGAATTGATCCAGAAACAAACGAAACGGCACACTTAGCAGAAATTACTCTAGACACAAATAAAGTATTAAAGGAAGATGAAATTATAGTGAATTGTCAATATAAACCTACTTTAATACCACAATTAAAAAATCTAGGAATTATTAAGGAACAAACAGGAATATGTGTTATTGAAGCAAGTATTTATCCTATTTATAAAATAGACTTAAGTAAATTAGTAGAAAAACAATATTGTATGCAAGAATTAGTAGCTGCATAGAAATGGAGGAAATAAAAATGAAGCAATTAGTAAATTTACCGATTATACGGTAGAGTTCAACATGGAGAAAAAATCAAAAATAAAGTAATCGAATATGGATATTTTATAGCAAAAACACATGAAAACCATATGCAAGCATATTTAAAAAAGTTTGATGAATTATTTAAAGGAAAGCAAAGTATTGATATTGAGTTTTTTTGTGAAGAGCCATTATCTAAAAAGTATGTTAGATATAATCAAAGTGGGGAAGTATGTCATTGCTCAGAAGATTCAAATAAAGCAATGCAAAGAGTAAAAAACGGATGGCAGCAAATAGATTGTGATACATATAGTTGCCAATACAGACAAAAAAATGAACAAGGAAAATGTGCCTGTAATCGAATAGGCTGGCTTAAATTTTTAATACCAAGCATCAGTACTGACCGCATATTTCTAATGAAGATAACAGGACAAACATCAATAAATATATTAGATGATTATATTAAATTACAAAAAGCACAAGGAAAATCAATTAAAGGGCATTATACTATATTTTTAAAACAAATTGAACAGTATAATAGTTTAGGTCAAACTTTTAATAATTATGTCTTAGATATTTTAAAAACAGAAGATTTTAAATCTATAAAACAAATTCCAAGAACAATAGAAAATACAATAAAAGTGTATACAAATAATGATGAAAATGTGAATAGTAAGGCAATGAAGCAAGAAGTTATTAACAATATCAAACAAAATACAGCATTAAACAGAGATACTGCGCCAGGAAATTGCCTAAAGTCTACTACAACGAAAAGAAAAACTACTAAGAAAACGGAAAATAATCAAGAAACAAAGCAAACTAAAGAATCAGAAGAAGATAATAGAAATGCACAAAAAGATGATAATATAAATTCAAATGAACAACTAAAAAATTGTTATGTATTGCTAAGCACAACAGTAGAAACTTTAGTAAATAAAAAGGGAGAATCAAAAGAATATTTAATAGGAGAGTTCGCAGATGTAGAAGATAAAATAAGTAATATTGTAATAAGACCAGAAGATGCTGAAGAACTTGCACAATGTGATTTAGGAACAGTTGTTAGATTGGGAATCAGTAAAATAGGAGAGAGAAAATTTGCAATGAAACTAGAATTTGTTGAAAAAATGCTAAAAAAAGTAGCAGTATAAGTATGTACTAATAACACTCTTACACTACTATTTATTTTTTCAATCATATTAACTTTTTTATATTAAAACAAATAAAAAATAGAAAGTCAATATTGAACAAAAATTTTAAAAGGGAGATTATATACAATGTTTAATAAATTCAAAAAAGGTAGTAAGGTTCTTGTATATGGTCCTGGACAAAATGATGGTAAAGTCTATAAAAATATATCAGCAATAATACTTGAACGTGATTCATACTTTAAAGATTTTCATGTAAAATTTAAGGATGGTACAGAAGATTGGATTTTACCACAATATTTACGAAAGTCTTATAACCGAGAAAGGAAAATGAAAATATGAAAATTAATTATGTGAAGACTATAGGGTTTAGAAAATTTGAAAAAATATTTGAAACTGAACTCTATGATGTAACAACTATTACTGGAAAGAACAGGTCTGGAAAAAGTAATATACTTTATGCAATTATTAATATAATGCTTGGAACTAATTTATCAGGTGATGAAAAAGCATGTTTAATCAATAAAAATTGTGATGCTTCCTATGGTGAGTTACACTTTACTGATAATAAAGGAATTAAGCATATATTAGTTCGAGGTAAAAGCAGAATTGGAACTAAAAATAATTTTCTTACACTTGATGGAAAGCCAGTAACACAAAATGAGCTTAGTAGCTTTTATAAAGATAAAAAGTTGTTTTTATCTATTATAAATCCAATCTACTTTTTAAGTAAAAAAACTGCAGAACAGAAGGAGATGGTAGATAAATATTTGTCAGATATAAAACCTTATGAAATATTTACACACTTAGATAATCAAGAACAAAATAAACTTTTAGATAGATACAATAAAGATAAAAAATCATTTTACAATTTACCAGAGAAAGAGCAAGAAGAATTTGTAAATACACACATATTAAATATCTTTATGGATATGGCGTATGATAACTTAGGTAAAGAGGAACAAAGAATCTTAGAGGGCATTCCAAGAGATATGCCAAGTTACATTACTGAATTAAATCAAAATATGAAAAGTGCAGAAAGTTACATAAATTCTCTTTATGGAAAAATAGAATATGCACAGAATATTGTAAATGAAGCAATACCTGAAGCTAAAAAATTTGAGAAAGATATTGAACTTTCGCTTGCATATCAAGAATTGGATTCATTATCTAATGATAAACAAATTAAAAATAAAGAAAATCAAAAACAGAAAGTAGAAGATTTAGAAAAAGAAATTCTAAATATATCAACAGAAATTGAAGAACTTGAAAAGAATATGAAAATAGGTAAACAAAAGTATTTGGCAATAAAAAATGGCAAAGATTGTATCTGCCCTACTTGTGAACAACATATACAAGATACGTCAAAAGAAAAAACTATTATTAATATGAGAAAAGACTTAACAAACGATTTCAATAGAAAAAATACTTTAGAGACTAAGAAAAAAGACTTAAAATTAAAACTAGCAATTGAAAGATGTCAATATAATGCACTAGGTGGAGATACAAGTATAGATAATAGTAAAAAAATTGCTAATATTCAAGAAAACATCAAGGAATTAGAATTAGAACAAAAAGAGATAGAAAGATTTAATACAGAAGTTGCTATAAAACAAAAAAATATTGAAAGTGCTAAAAGAGATATTTTTAATTTCAATAAACAAATTATTATACAAAATAAATATATTACAGAATTAAAAGAGGCAAGAAAAATAGCACAAAAACTATATATTTCATATATTGAAGAAAAAATGAAACTAGCAAAACAATATTTAAAAAATGTAGATATTAAATTTTATTCTGTTCTTAAAACAACAGGAGAAATAAAAGAAGATTTTATAATAACATATAAAAATCATTCATTATGCGATCTTTCAAGGTCCGAAACTATTGCTACAGCTTTAGAATTTGCAAATATGTTTAATCAAATTGCTAGAACCAAATTTCCAATCTTTATTGATGATTATGAGTCTTGTGCAGATTATGACTTTATTGAAGAATATGCTAATAATACCCAACTTTTAATATCTAAGGTTGAAAAAGGAAGTTTATTAAGTATTACAGATTATTATAACAATGCAGTAGATATTAAACAAGCTGCATAATTAAGCAAAGGCAGAGAAATCTGTCTTTTTCTTATAAATAGAAACGGAGGGAAATACATATGAGAATTAAATGTTTATTAGTAATGCCAGGAAAAGAAGTACAAAAGGTTAAAATACCAGATAGTATAAAATTTATAAAAGCATTAATAGGAGAAGAATTACAGAAATTTAAGATAAATAATAATACTGTAATTATAGCAAATGAAAATGCTTCAAATGATGAATTTAATAGGATTTTTAGAGGAAATATTATTTTAGGCACTTTTATAGTAGTTTCAATTAAAAATAATCACATAGTATCTATGAAAAAGAAAGATATAAGAAAGTTTAGTAATATATTTAAGCTATCAAAACACCAAAAGAAAATAAATAGTTACAAAGAGGACTTTTTGGAAGAACTTTATTCAAATCAAAGAAAAATAAAACAAAAAAATGCTAAAAGAAATAAAGAAGAAATCTTTAAATTAGTAGCATAAGAAAGGAAGTATTGATATGAGAGAATATGAAACTATTTTTATAATGAAGGAAGAAATTACAGAGGAAGAAAAAAATAAAGTAGTTAAAACAATAAAAGATTATATTTCGATTAATGGAAATATTTTAAAAGCTGAAGAATTAGGTAAGAAAAAATTGGCTTATGAAATTAAAGGGAACAGCTATGGCTATTATTATTTAATAGAATTTGAAGGATTAGAAAATTCAATAAGAGAACTTGAAAGGATCTATAGAATAACAGAAAGTATAATTAAATTTATAGTTATTAGAAAAGATTAGAGAAAGGATAGATTAAGATATGAATAAATCAATATTATTGGGTAGGTTAACAAAAGCACCTGAAATAAAGTATTCACAAACGAATGATATGAAAATAGCCACTTTTTCTCTTGCTGTAAACAGAAGATTTACCAAAGTAGGAGAAGAAAGACAAGCAGATTTCTTTAATGTTGTCTCTTATTCTAAACTTGCAGAATTTGTAGAAAAATATTTAAAACAAGGGCTTCAAGTGTGCATATCAGGAAGATTACAAAATAGAAATTTTGAAGATAAAAATGGTATAAAAAGATATGTTACTGAAGTTGTCGCTGAGGAAATATATTTAGCAGATAGTTTTAAGAAAGTAGAAAAAGATAATACACAAGAAGTTGTTAGCGAAGAACTAAAAGAGAAAAACACATCTGAAGAATTTATTTCTAATGGTGATGATTTACCATTTTAAATAATTTTAGTGGAGGTTGGTTATGCAAGAATTAATAAATAAGTATTTTAATAAAATATGTTCTGACAAGTTCTTAAAAAATGATGATGAGTCGATTATTGGAAAAGTTAAGGATGTAATTGAAAATTTAAAAGAACAAATTGAATATGTACATAATCCAAAAAATGAAATTGATGAAGAAGAGATAGAATTTATAGTTAATGAAGCAACAATGTTAATTGAAGAAATTAATAAAACATATCCTAATAAAGATGATGTAATTAAAATTAGCATTCATCCAATGTTAGGATTTTATGTATTACAGAGAAAAGATTCATTATATGAAGAATTAAAAGATTATTATGAAGAAATGGAGGATAAATAGTATGGTAACCAATATTATAAGTGTAAAATACGAAGACAATTTTGTGCCTAAAACATTTGGTGGTAAAGCATATAGTTATTATACAGCTATACCAGTAAAAATAGGAGATTTAGTAGCTGCTCCTACTGCACATGGAGAAAAAATTGCAAGAGTGTCAGAAATAGATATACCAGAGGACAAAGTAGAATTTATAAAAGCAAGTTTAAAATTAATCACAGAAAAGATTGACAAGCAAAAGTATTTACAAAGTAGTCAAGTAGAGAAAGAGGTAGCATAATGAATGGTAGTGAAATTGCAGATAATTTAACTCGAAGATTAATTTCTATAGGCTTTATAGTACATCAATATAATGCACATTCTACCAGTTCAATATATCTAAAACTTGATTATGGACTTTCTTGTGGTATCAGAATAGCTGATCATCTAGGAAAGAAAAAATATAATTATAGATTTAATATTATAAAAGATTATGTTGGAGATAAGGTCATTGTAAAAGATGGCCTTATTTGTTATTTTTATGATTTTACTGAACTAGAAAGTGTATTAGCTGCTGTGCAAAATGAAAAACAAAATAAAATCAATAAATATGGATTAAATAAATACAACTTATATATGAAAATTGAAAAAAACGAAAATGAGATTTTTAAAAGGTTTAAAAAAGTATCATAAAAACTGAAAGGAGAACTGTTATGGAAGGAATAGAAAAATTGCAAATGCAAGTGCTAGAAATGAACGATTACAATGTTTCTTCAATTTTTGAGTATTTAAAAACAAGAATTGACTTATATGAAAAATTCAATAATGAAGAAAAATCTATTCAAGAAATGTACGATTACATATGTAGTAAAGCAAAGCAAAAATCAAAGAACAATGTAGCAATGGTGGCAGACAAACTTGTTTATACATGGGCTATTAATTATTTTTTAAAAAGTAATGATGAATTAGGAATAAAGTCTAAAAAAGGCATACTCACTACACCTGCAGAAGTAGTAGAGAAAGCAAATAAGAAAAAGACAAAAGAAGAAGAAACAAATAAAGAAAAAATATCTGAAGAAAAACAATTAGAAGATAATCAAATTACACTATTTCAGGAGGTGCAAAAATAATGGGTTATGTAAAAGTTGCATATAAAAAAATTTTTAGAATTTTAGACGATTCTCCATATCCTCCTAAAGGATGGAATAATTTTGTAAAAAAACAAGAAATAAATCATAACTTAATTATAAAATCAAGAAAAAATAAATGTTTTTGTACAAATTGTCATCATCAATTCATTAGCGCAAAAAAGATAAATGAAGAGATAAAATGTCCAAACTGTCATAATAAATATTTAATTAAAAGAAGTAATCTAAAATCTTATGAATTTAAGGATTACTTATCTATTTTAGATATAGTTGATGATACATTTGTAATTAGATATTTTGAATTGAAAACAATTATAGATAATCTTCATGAACATCATTCTTCTGTAGTTGAGTTTGCAAGAGAAATAATAAATAAAAGTTATTATAGAGAAATCTTTGTAAATGATAGAGTTTCAAGATGTCAATGCTATAATTATATCCATCATAGTTATTATTTTGATCCAACAAAATGGAGAAAATATATAAGGAATTATTCACTAATTGACTATTCGATAGTTTTTTCAAATAACTTAAAAAGTATATTAAAAAATACAGAATATAAATATTCTTGTATATGGAATTTAGCAAAACATTCTACTTATATTGATTTATCAAGTTTATTAGAACATAAATATGATATACATAAAGTTGAACTTTTAACAAAAATGAAATTATATAATTTAGCATTAAGTGCAAATAGATTCTATGATAATGGTTCATTTCAAGAAAGTTTTGGTGTTTCAAAAGATTTTTATCCATTTATGCGTAGAAACAATATAACATATAGGCAATTAAAAATCTTAAGATTACTAAAAGAAAAAAATATTCAAAAAATAAGGTATTTAGAAAAATTTATACACTATGGAGATAATATTGATGACTTAGAAGAAATTTCAAATTATATTAGCCTAAATCGTTTTATTAAATATTCTAAAATGCATCGTGGAAAAATACGAACTTACATATATAAAGATTATTTAAGATTTGCAAAACTTCTTGGATTTGATTTAAAAAATAACAGATATGCTTTTCCTAAAAAGCTAGAGGAAGAACATGATAAATTGAAACAACTATACAAAATTCAAAATGAAAAAGCTATCCAAAAAGCAATTATAAAAAGAAGTAAAAAATTATTAATAAACAAATATCAAAATGATAAATTTATTATTTTTCCTGCTAAATCATTAAAAGAGCTGAAAAATGAAAGTATACAACAAAACAATTGTGTACAAACATATGCAGAAAAATATGCGAGTGGTATTTGTGATATTTACTTAATGAGAGATATTAAAAATCAAAACAAATCTCTTGTTACTGTTGAAGTAAAGAATAGCAAAGTTGTACAAAGTAGAATAAAAAATAATGATGCTCCTAATGAAAAGCAATTACAATTTTTATATAAATGGGAACAAAATGTATTGAAAGGAGCTGCTTAGGCTATGTATAATAAACAGAATAAGGAAAATAAGACAAAAGAAATTTTTGAAAGAGTTGTACTAAATGTACAAGCCATTGTAGATAGTGGGGAATATAAGAAGTTCTTAAAGTTTCAGAAAAATTTTAGAGGTTATAGTTTTAATAACCTCGTTTTAATTTTTAGTCAATTTCCAGATGCCACAAGAGTGGCAGGAAAAGCTAAATGGTTAAAATTAAAAAGAGAAATTATAAATGATGCAAAAAAAATTTTTATTATTGCACCATTGCATAGAAAATATAATAAAAAAGTTATAGATATAGTTGATGGGGAAGAAGTAGAAACAACTAAGACTATTGAATATAATGCATACAGATATGTATATGTTTATGATATATCACAAACTTTAGGTGAACCAATACCAATGCAAACTACTAGACTAGATACTAATAATATGAATGAGTTTTATGAGAAATTAAAAAGATTTAGTAAATTCCCAGTATATGAGAAGGAGCTCAATGGTACTGTACAAGGTTATTATAGTCCAAAAGAAAATGAAATTGTGATTAAGAAATCACTTTCTATTGATGATAAAGCTTCTGTGTTACTTCATGAACTTGCACATGGATTATATGATAATTTTGATTATAAAACAGACAGAAATCTATCAGAAGTATTTGTCGAATCCATTGCATATATAGTAGCAGATAATTTTAATTTAGATACATCACTTTGCAGTTTTAACTATATTACAAAATGGGCTAAAGGAGATCCGAAAATTGTAATTGATTTAGGAACAAAAATACAAAAATGTGCCTATCAATTTATACAAGAACTTGAAAATTTTGAAGTGTAAGAATTTAAATTTGCATCATAAATTGATTGAAAAATATAATAAATAAAGAAATAACATTCTAAATGTAAGCTAGTTGCTTTAATTTAGAATGTTATTTTGCGTTATAAGAACTTATGCTAAATATAACTTCTTTTTTATCTTATATTTCTATTTTAAAAGATCCTCTTTATTAGTAATTTATTTAATTAGTATAAAAAATAATGTGTTATAATTTGTATAAATATACATGTTAAATTAATAAATGAAATTATTGAGAATGAGATGAAATTACAAAGAGAATGAATAAGTATAGAGCAATAATTGAATGTTTAATGTAGAATTTAAGCAGGATATTAGAGAAAATTATACCGCAACAAAACTAATACATATAAAAGTGAAACTTTTTTAGTGATTAATCTTCTATATATATGAAGGAGGATAAATGAAAGAAGATATAGATAATAAATTTTATAATTATTATATAAATGGAGATAAACAAGCATTTGAATATCTTTACAATAAATATAAAGATAAAATTAAATATTTTATTTTTAATATAGTTAAAGATTATCACAAAGCAGAAGACCTAACACAAGAAACATTTATATATATTTTACAAAACAGAAAGCAAGAAAACAGTTCATTTAAATATTACATATATTTAGTAGCAAGAAGTAAAGCATTAGACTATACAAAAACAGAAAAAAGAAGAAATGAAATAAATACTAAATATATTTCTATAGATTCAGATGAAGTTGATAAAGATGTTGCTGAACTTATAATACAAAAAGAAGAAAAAAAAGAACTGTTAAGTGCAATAGGAGAATTAGAGGAAAAATATAAAAATGCTATATATTTAACTAGCATTGAAGGTTTATCTTATGAAGAAACAGCTAACATACTTGGAATAACGATACAAAATACGAAAACATTAATACATAGAGGTAAAAAACAATTAAGAAGAAATATGATAAAGAAAGGATTTGAAGAGATGAATAGAACTTTAAAAATTTTGATATTAATTATTAGCATTGCAATAATATTAACAGGGCTAACTTATGCTGGAAATGTAATATATAATAAATACATAAAAAAGCAAGAAGAAATAAACTCAAGAGGGTTATTTGATATAGGAGATGGAATAACAACATATGAGACAAGTTTAATGGAGAATAATATGATTTATAATGAAAAAACAAGATTGTATTATAAAATTATAGAGAACAATAAAGAATATCAAACATATAAAACGAGAATTACAGAGTTACCAAGCATAGAAGAAGTAGACTTTGATAATAATTTTTTTATAATTATTGCTAACGAAAATATGAGACCAATAGACGAGAAAGATTTAACTATTTCTGATATTGTGGCAGACGAAAATACTACATATATAAAAATGCAACAAAAAGAAAATCCTAATTATGAAAAAGAAAATAATATATGGTATGCAATAGTAGATAAATCATTATTAAGAGGAAATATAGATATTTTTATTAAATCTACCAAAACATGGGAATCTGATAAACTAGAAAAATTTGAAAAGATAATTATGCCATCAGGAGATTATGGTATTGATCAAGCAATTGAAGATGGCTGTATTGTATTAGAAACTAATGAAATAAAATCTAACAATAAAGAATTACTTGATGAATTTGCTAATGGCAACAAAGATTTTATAAGAGTATATAATAAGGATAGTGATGGAGAAACTTACATAGAAGATGTGTTATATATAGATAAAAAATATTACATACATAAATATAATTTAAAAAACAAAGAGGAAGCGACTTACTTTGAGTATGCAAAATTAAACAAAAAAAATGATGGTCTAGGGGGCCTACTATATTATTGGTCAGAAGAAAATAGTAAAGTAGAGGGAATTCCATTCATTAGAATATCATTATAAAAAAATAATAAAAGTGAAGATTCAACAGATATAATACAAGAAGATAAAGTTAATAATGAAAATAAAATAAATGAAATAGAAAACACAGAAGAACTGAAAAACATAAAAAGTAGTTTGCCAGTGATATAGGATTGAATGTTAAGGGAGTTCCAAAAAGTTTGAACCAAGATATTATGAGCAAGGCTAACATCGCATTTTTACTTGGCTATGAAGATATTACAGATTCAGCAAATTTAGAAGAATATATTAATAATCATATGCCAATAAATGGTATATTTATATCTGAAATGTCTATATATTAAGAAGATCCAAACAATCCATATGATTTCGTAAAAGAAAGAAAAATAATGATTAAAGAGTATCTTAAAGAAATTAATTTAAATTATAATCCTGACCAAGATAATTATTTAATAAATAATCTAAAAAATGGACAATTGGAAAAGAAATTTAATAAAGTAATATCTGGAGATAAAAAAATTATTATTTGTAGCAAATTATTATACATATTTAATGAAAACTCTGCTGATATGAAAGATTTCTACAGCATGATAGAAGAGACTTCTAATTTAGTAGAATAAAAATTATTGATTAAAATGAAATATTATTTAAAATCATAACCGCACATTTTATGTGCGGTTATGATTTTCTGATAGAAAATATTAATTAATGTACATTACAAACAAATGTTTACAAAACCCAAAAATAATGCTATAATAATTTTAGTATTAAAAATTTGGAGTGAGGTCAATGCAGAAATATTACTTATGTATAGATTTAAAAACTTTTTATGCTTCTGTTGAATGTATTGAAAGGGGATTAGATCCATTTAATACAAATTTAGTGGTGGCAGATACAAGCAGAGGAAAAGGTACAATATGTTTAGCTATATCTCCAAGAATGAAAATGTTAGGTGTTAAAAATAGATGTAGAATCTATGAAATACCACCAAATATAAAATTTATTGCAGCAATGCCAAGAATGAAAAAATATATAGAATATTCGGCTAATATCTATGCTATTTACCTTAAATACTTTGCAAAAGAAGATATACATGTATATTCAATAGATGAAGCATTTATGGATGTTACTAATTATCTAAAATTGTATAAGCTGAATCCGATTGAATTAGCTAAAATGATAATTAAAGATATTTACAAAACTTATGGAATTACTGCTACTTCCGGAATAGGAACTAATATGTATTTAGCCAAAATTGCATTAGATATTACAGCAAAACATAGTGCAACAAATATAGGGTATTTAGATGAAGAAAAATACAAAAAGGAATTATGGCATCATAAACCACTAACAGATTTCTGGCAGATAGGAAAAGGAATAGAGAAAAGACTAAATAGATTGAGAATATTTAGTATGTATGATGTAGCTCATGCAGACCAACGAAAATTATATAAAGAATTTGGAGTAAATGCAGAATATTTGATAGATCATTCGTGGGGAAAAGAAAGCTGTACTATTGCCGATATTAAAGCATATAAACCAAAGACAAATTCAATTTCCAATAGCCAGGTTTTGTTTAAAGATTATTCTTTTGAAAAAGCAAGATTAGTATTGAAAGAAATGGTTGAATTGGGTAGTTTAAGACTTATAGAAAATAATTTAGTAACAGATACAGTTGAACTATATATAGGTTATTCAAAAGATGCAATTAAAGCTACAGGAGGAACTAAAAGAATAAACAATTGTACAAATGTATATTCCGAGTTATTAAAGAGTTTCTTAGAAATATATGACAAAACAACAGATAGAAATGTTGCAGTAAGAAGAATTGGGATAAACTTTACAAATGTAATAAAAACAGAAAATGTACAATTAAATTTATTTATAAATCAAGAGAAAATTGATAAAGAAAGAAAAATAGAACTTACAATGTCTAATATAAAAAATAGAATGGGAAAAAATACAATAATTAGAGGTATGGACTTGGAAGAAGGCGCAACAACAATATTAAGGAATAAGTTAGTAGGTGGTCATAATGCTAATTAATAGAATTGCAAGGGCAAAACAATTTTTACCTTTCGATGCTTTAAAGGGATTACAGGAAGCCCTTAGGGAAAAAGAAATTGAATATGAAGAAAAGAAAGAGTTATCTGAAGAAACTTTAAATGAACTAGATAATATTTTTAATAGAATAGAAAGAGGAAGTAATGTTATAATTAAATTCTATAAAAACAGAACATACAATGAGATAAGTGGAATAGTAACCAATATAAACTATAATAAAAAGAAAATACAAATTAATAAAAGTGAAAATATAAATATTAGTGATATTATTAATATTTTAATTATATAAATCTAGTTAATTATATAGTAAAGAAAAATAGTAGGTTC
>CALXZQ010000001.1 GCA_944393275.1 uncultured Clostridia bacterium | reverse complement strand
TATTTCTTCTACAACATCATTTTCAGCTGTTTTTTCCACTCTCTTTGTAACTTCAGTTACTCCAAGTGGTTTCATTGTTGGGAACAATAATACATCTCTTATTGATGCTGAGTCTGTAAGTAACATTACTAATCTATCTATTCCTATTCCTTCTCCTCCTGTTGGTGGAAGACCATACTCTAATGCATTTACATAATCTTCATCCATCATTCCAGCTTCATCATCGCCATTTTCTCTCGCTCTGATTTCTTCTTTAAATCTCTCATATTGGTCTATAGGGTCATTCAATTCTGAGAATGCATTTCCATATTCTCTACCATCTATGAATACTTCAAATCTTTCTGTTAATCTTGGATCTTTTTTACATTTTTTAGCAAGAGGAGAGATTTCTATTGGATATTCATATATAAATGTTGGTTGTACAAGTGTTTCTTCAACATATTCATCAAAGAATAAGCTTATTACATTTCCTCTTGTTTCTTTTCCTGTTGGTATCTCAATTTTTCTTTCTTTAGCTAAAGCTACTGCTTCTTCATCTGTTTGTATTTCATTAAAGTCTACTCCTGTAACTTCTTTTATACTGTCTATCATACTAATTTTTTTCCATTTTCCGCCTAGCTCTATTTCTGTTCCTTGATATGTGATTTTAGTTTTTCCACAAACTTTCAAAGCACATCTTTGGAAAATTTCTTCTGTCAAATCCATCATATCATTAAAATCCTGATATGCAGAATAAAACTCAATTGAGGTAAATTCAGGATTATGTCTTATATCCATTCCTTCATTTCTAAATATTCTTCCAATTTCGTAAACTTTGTCATATCCTCCTACAATTAATCTTTTTAGATTTAATTCTGTAGCTATTCTTAAATACATATCTATATTTAATGTATTATGGTGAGTTATAAATGGTCTTGCTGTAGCTCCACCTGATATAGTATTTAATATAGGAGTTTCAACCTCTAAATATCCTTTTTCATTTAATATACTTCTTATTTCATTTATTATTTGACTTCTTTTAATGAAAGTATCTTTAACTTCTGGATTCATTATTAAGTCTACATATCTTTGTCTATATCTTAGGTCTGTATCTTTTAGTCCATGGAATTTTTCTGGTAATGGTCTTAAAGATTTTGAAAGAAGTATCACTTCTTTAGCATGAACAGATATTTCTTCTGTCTTTGTTTTAAATACAAATCCCTTTATTCCTATAATATCTCCTATATCCCAAGTTTTAAATTCTTTATATTCTTCTTCTCCTAAGTCATTTATACTTACATAACTTTGAATTCTTCCATCACTATCTTGTATAGTACAAAAAGAGGCTTTACCCATTATTCTTTTTGCTATAATTCTCCCTGCTATAGATACATCCTTTCCTTCATATTTTTCATAATTGCTTTTTATTTCTCCTGCTGTTTGAGTTCTATCATATTTGGTTATTTCATAAGGATCTTTATTTTGTTTTCGTAATTCATCTAATTTTTCTCTTCTTATTTTCATTAAATGGTTTATTTCTAATTCTTCTTCATTTAGGTTTACATTATTTTCTTGCATAATATATCACTCCTTTTTTAATGGCACTATTATATATCAGTTTTTCAATATTGTAAACCTTTATTATATAGCTTCTCTTAATTCCATCGCATGTTTTAATGATATTTCTGTGATATTTCCTGTAGATATCCTTGCAATCTCTCTTATTGTTTCTTCATTATTTAATAATTTAATTCTAGTAGTTGTTTTATTATTTTCTGTTTCTTTATATATATAATAGTTATAATCTCCTTTAGCTGCTATACTTGCTTGATGTGTTACTACAATAACTTGATGATTTGATGATATTTTCTTTAGTTTTTCTCCTACTGCTTTTGCTGCTTTTCCACTTATTCCTGTGTCAATTTCATCAAATACTAATGTAGAAACATAATCTACATTTGATAGTATTGTTTTTATGGCTAGCATTATTCTAGACATTTCTCCTCCTGATGCTATTTTTGTTAAAGGTTTCATGTCTTCTCCAATGTTTGTAGTTATCATGAATTCTATATTATCTAATCCATTTTTGTTGAATTCTTTTTCCTGTATTTTACTAACCTTAACAGAAAATACAGCATTTGGCATTTCTAAATCTACTAATTCTTTATTAATTTTATCTGATAATTCTCTTGAATATTTAGTTCTAATAATGTTAATCTTGCTACATAACTCTAACATTGAATTTTCTATTATCTCTAATTCTTCTTTTAATTTATTATTATGCTCATCTATATTTTGAATCTTATCTATTTCATTTTCAATCTCATTCTTATATTTTAATATTTCTTCTAATGTATTTCCATACTTCCTTTTTAATGAATATATTAGGTCTAATCTATTTTCTATTTTTATAATATCTTCTTCATTAAATATTACATCATCTTTATATGAATTTATATCTCTTGAAATTTCTTGCATATCATAATAAATACTTTTTAAAGAATTTAATGTACTACTATATCTTTCATTTATATTTTCAATCTTCTCTAAATTTTTTATTCCCATTGATATTGCATCTAATGCTTCTTCTCCAATTTTAACATCTGCTTCATTTAAGCTTTTAGATAACTTCTCTGAATTATTTATAATTCTCTTTTGTTCTTCTAATTCTTCATCTTCCCCTACTTTAATATTTGCTTCATTTATCTCATTTAATTGATATTGTAATAAATCTAATTTTCTCTGCTTTTCTTTTTCATCTCCATAATTATTTTTTAACTCTGTTTTTAATATATTATATTTTGTAAACAATTCTCTATATTTCATTTTTAATTGTTGTAATTTCTCTCCTGCAAAACTATCTAAATATTTAATATGCATTTCATTATTTAATAAGTTTTGATTATCTAATTGTCCATGTATATTTAAAACGGAATTCATATAATTTTTTAGTTCAGTAACTGTTACCAATCTACCATTTATTTTACATAGATTTCTACCATTATCATATATTTCTCTTGAAACAATTACATTTCCATCTATAGACATATCATCATTTGGTAAATACATTGCGATTTCTACAAAAGAATGATTTTGTCCTTTTCTTATCATTTCTTTTGAGAATCTTCCACCTGCAATTATTGATAATGAATCTATAATTAGTGTTTTTCCTGCTCCGGTTTCCCCTGTTAGTATATTTAATCCACTATTTAAGTCTATTGTTAAATCATCTATTATTCCAATATTTTTTATATGTAATGTTGATATCATAGTAATTCTCCTTTATTTTAAATTTTTAAATGCTTTTGTAGTTACATCTTCAATTGCACTTTTTATAGCAAAACTATCTAAAAAATTATTCTCATTTTTTTCCATATATAATAGATATTCAATATTTCCTGCTGGGCCTTTTATTGGAGAATAATCTAAATCTAGAATATTAAAACCTAATTTATTGGCTAATAGTACAATATTTAATATTACATTTTTATGTACCTTTACATCTTTCACAACTCCATTTTTATTTAAACTTTGTGCTCCTGCTTCAAATTGTGGTTTTATTAAGATTACTGCTTTACCTTTAATTTTTAATAGTTCATATATTTTAGGTAACACTTGTGTTATTGATATAAATGACACATCCGTACCTATAAAATCTACTTGTCCTATATCTTCTTGTTTAACATCTTTTATATTAGTTTGTTCCATATTTATTACTTTTTCATTATTCTTTAATTTATCATCTAATTGATTGGTTCCTACATCTATAGCATATACTTTACTAGCACCATTTTGTAACATGCAATCTGTAAATCCTCCGGTTGATGCTCCTATATCTATACAAATTTTACCGGTTAGCAAGATATTAAATTCGTTTATGGCTTTTTCTAACTTTAGCCCTCCTCTACTTACATAAGGAAGCAACTGACCTTTTATTTCTACTTTATCTTCTACTCCAATCATTTTACTTACCTTAGTCTCAGGTTTTCCATTTACATATACATTACCATTATTCACTGCATATTTTGCTTTCTGCCTGCTACTAAATATTGCATTCCTAACCAGGTAATTATCTAATCTTTCCTTGTTTTCCATTATTTCCTCCAAGCTTCTCCAAAACTTTGTTTGGATTTATTATATACCAAATTTTTGTTTTGTCAACAGATTTTTTACTTTTTTGATTGACTTATATAGGTTATTTATGTTATAAATATATATGTTATATATTTTATGGCCCGTTGGTCAAGCGGTTAAGACGCGGCCCTCTCAAGGCCGAATCATGGGTTCGATTCCCGTACGGGTCACCAACTAAAAAAACTCTAACAAAATCTAGCAAGATTTTATAAGATATTTGATGTAGCTTTAAGAGCATTTATATTACGGGTATAAATGTTCTTTTTTTGACTACAAATCTTTTTCTCAAATTTTTCAACTATACCACCTGTTTCACCTTGTTTCTTATAATCCATCTTTGTATATCTATCAACTGATATTACGCTTTTACGTTCTAACCAGTCTTGTAAGTATCTATTATCAGCCTTTTTAAGTATAATTGGATTGAAATACTATGTCTTTGTCCATAATATCCACCAAATTTAGTTGGTAATTCAATAGTATCATTTTTAAAATATCAAATAACTCATAAAAATATTATTAAAGTATTTATTTTTTGAAATTTATCATATAATTATAGAATTGTTATAATGATATTGATTTTCAAATTGAATTCTAAAAGTATTAAATCGTGCGTTATTATTTAAGTAAATAATAAATCTGTTTAGCTCCAATGGTTAAATATGTATGTGTAATGCATCTACACATACTTTTTATGCCAAAAACAGAGTAGACTTCAATTAGCCACTCTGCGACTATTATGCAATGCCTATATTAGTCTTTGCTTTTTTACTCTTCTTCATTTTGTTTAATCTATTGTAAAAATTCAAGTTTAACGACTTTTTCTTTTTCTTCTAGTAGTTATCAACTAAACTCATCAAATACTCATAAATTTTTTCTTAAACTGCTAATTTATAAATATTTAATATTATTCAATTGTAAATTCTACTGCTAAATATATATGGTCATTATTATATATATCTTTTACTAATCTATATTCGCCTTTTTCTAGTTTTCCATATATTTTAGACCAATCCGTATTTATCTCTAACTTATTATCTTCTCCTACTATCAAACCTATATCATTAAATCCATAATTATTATCAATAGGTTTTAATTCTTCCCAAAATCCATCTGTTTTTTTATCTATTCTAAACCATTCTCCATAGGTATTTCTAGGTTCATTTATATCTGATATTATGACTGTTGCACTAGTTGGTGTTAAAGTATTTTCTTTGATGGATATTGATATTTTTGAATATTTATCTTGAATATTTTTTTCTTCTGTATCTTTGTAACTTTCATTTTTTAACTGCTCATTATTTATTATTACTCCTGAAAAACCTATTATTAAATCTTTATTTCCATCTAAGGAATTAAACTTTAATATCGTATAATCTTTATATCTATATTCAATACTTCCACCATCTCTATAAAATACAACTTCACAAATTCCATATTTTGCATCTAATTTTGCTTGATCTAAAATACTTTGAACACTTATTATCTTTTCTTTTAGAGCATCTTCTAATGAATATACAATATCTTGTTCTATGGTAACTGTTACATCTCCAGCAAGTGTATATAGTCCAAAATCAATATTATCAAATTCATTTGTTTTTGCTATTCGTTTTATTCCATTATCTTTTCTTGCTAAATAAGTTAAAGTATATGTTTTTTCATATAAAGAACTATCTAAATCATATTCAAATATTATTGGTATTTCAAGTAAATCAAATTTAATGTAATCAGTATAAAATATAACTTTTACTGTATTTTCATTTGTTGTTCTTTTTATCTGCCAATGCCAAGTGTCAAATTTTTCTTCTTTATCATTTTTAGTCATTTTATAATAACCAAAATATTTTTGGTAATCTTCATAAGTCCAATCTCTATCAGTAGCAATAGAGTTTACAGTTGTATTTTCTGATAAAGTATCATTTTTTATATCATTTTCACCTAGCACATATTCTAATGTAATTGTTTCTATATTTCCATTTGAAATATTATTTATTTGTAAAGTTGAATGCTCCTTGTTATCTGCATTTTTTAGAAATGTATTTAGTAAATTTTCATTTTGTATTTTTCCATCTTCAATAATTATAATATCATTATCAGTATCATTATTCACTTCATCATAATTAAAAACTGCTCCTGCTATTGTTTTTCCAAAGGCAGACATATCTATTTTTTCAATGTTATTAGTATCTTTATAGTATTGTACTTTTACAGAATAACCTAGTCCTTGATAATTTTCTGTATCTGATTTTACTACAAAGATAGGTAACTTACCATTTGAAACATTATTATAATCAACAAAAAATATAATTCCATATAGCACTACCAATAAAACAATTACTATTCCTAAAATAATTAAAATTTTCTTTTTCATTTATACCACCTTTTACCCTTCTATTAATTAGACAATTCTTTTAAATGTTTTAGTTGGTATTTTATTAAAAGTGTAAAGAAATTGTTAAAAATATAATAAATATACCTAAAAAACTATATCTTATAAATTAGTTTGACTGGTCTGATATATTATGTTTTCTTGAACGGTAGTATTAGTATCTTGTGTAATGTTTACAGTTATGTAGTATTTATGTCTTGTCTAAAACTTTCTTCTTGTGTAGTTTTACTAATATATCTTTCTGATTTTCAGATGTATCTATATTTTTATCATCTACATATATAATATTGGCTCATTTTTAACTATTTATATTATAACTAAATACTTATTTTTTTTACAATGAATTGAGGCAAGCATTTAAGATTCTTTTATATCTTAAATTTTGTAGCAAATCCATAAGCAAAGAAAAAATAGTTTGTTTTTTCAGGTCACCAATATAAAAGAGTAATATAAAATTTGTCAAATTAAATTTTTATATTACTCTTCTTATTTTATACTTATAACTTAGAACTGTATAAGTTGCGATTATTGAAAATTTATGGTATAATTTGCTTATTAACTCGCTTTGCGAGATTATAGGAGGAAATTTTATGGACGCACGGACAACAAAGATGGCAAATCTGCTAAAGCAACGTAAGTATATTGAGCAACATCTCGATAAGATTGCTGACAATGACACAGGCGACGCCGGATACAACTATGAGGGTGACCTTTTCCCTGAGAACCGCGAGTATTTTCGTGATGCTCACTGGCAAGTAATCCCCATTGGTCGTTCCCAGACTGGTAAGGCTATCCACCACTTTAGTTGTGCTGATACAGCTCTTACCCACGAGGACCTAGTGTTTCTCGGATTGGAGAAGCCTGCCGACTGAGTTGTGTCATCTCCCAACGCATCTAAAAATTTCGACCATTGCAAGTACTTTAGCAATGGAATGCCCCACAGCCTATACCAAGCATGGCTGTGGGGTAACTCTATTTTACCTATGTATTTTGTTTAATATCATTATATACAAATTTCTTTGTAAAGCTATTTAATCTATCCATTAGGACATCTGCTGATATAATATAATTCTTTTGAGTAAAATTTTGGTTTAGATAATTTATAGAATTAGTTATATATTTCATATTATCTATCCCTTCTGCAAATATCAAAGAAAAAATTTGCTTTGCTGTTGAATATCCTTTATGTATCATTAGTCTTGATGATTCTTCATTAAAAGATAATGATTTAGATATAGATGTTGTTACATCAAAATTAATCTCTATAATATTCTTATTTTTTAAATTTGGATACACATAATTATCTTTATCAAAATGTACTACTATTATATAGTCAAAATCACAATTTGCTAATGGCTTCACTGGTATATTATCTATAACTGCTCCATCTATATATTTTGAATTTCCAATTTCAATTGCCTTAAACATTGGTGAAAAAGAAATTGCAGCCTTTAGGTAATCTTCAATTTGGCTTTCATTTACATTTTTTAAATTTACATAGTCTAAATGCATCTTATTAATGTCTAAACATGTAACAAAAAAATCCGACTCTATTTTCTGGTGATTTTCTGCTATCTTTGATACTTCATCCAGAATATTACTTCTCTTAAGTGGACTACGTAAAAAGCTTCTTACATTAAATTGTTCATGTTCTAGCCATAATTGTTCAAACATGTCTAATTTGTCCTGTAGATAAGAATATGCTACTATTGTACCAATAGATGTTGCTGATACATATTTTATATTCTCTCTATCTATAAATTCTCTTAGAGCTTTTAAAACTCCTATTTGATATGCACCTTTAACCATACCACCACATAAAACTAATCCTACTTTTAACATTTTTCTATCTCCAGTATTTTTGACATTATAGTATTTATTTTAGCATTAATTCACAAGTATGTAAACCTATTTTTTTGTATAATAAAAAATATTTAAATACTTTTTGGAATATATTTCTAAAAACTGTATATATTATTAATACAAGTTTATTTTATTGGAGGATATTTTATGAATATAAATAGAGTACACGAATTATTAAATAGTAAAGAAAAAGTTGATATTTTTTATGATGAAAGACCCGTATGGATTCAAGAAGTTAGCAATAATATTGCAAAAGTAGGTTTTGTAGATAACTTTGAAGAAAAAGATGTATTTGTTGAAGATTTGTATGAAAAAAATTTATATAATTTTTAGTATAAAAGGAGTACTTAAAAGTACTCCTTTTATATTTTATTTATGGTAAATAAGGGAATGGGTTTACAGGTTTTCCTCCTACCCTTACTTCAAAATGTAGGTGCGGTCCTGTTGAATTTCCTGTTGAACCAACTGTCATCAATGCTTGTCCTTGTGATACCTTTTGCCCTGGTGAAACTCGTCTACTACCTTCTAATCCATGTGCATATAATGTCATTGTTCCATCATGGTGGTCAATAACTATATACTCTCCATAACTTCTATATGTTCCATTTGGATTTTTTAAGGCTGTAGAGGTTATTACTGTTCCTGCTTTAACTGCTACTACTGTTTTTCCTATTACATTTATGTTTACATCTACTCCTGTATGTCCTGCATAAGATGGATATGTTTTTGTTCTTATATTTGCTCTAGTAAGTCCCGCTACTGGAAAAATATAACCACAATCACTTGGTTCAGTAACACTTGGATATTGTTTAGCTATTTCTTCTAATTCTGCTTGTATCTTTCTTTGGTCTTCTACTAATTCGTCTATTTTTCTTTGTATTTCTTTTTCCTCTGCAGAAAGTTGATTTACTAAATTTGTTTTTTCATCTTTAGACTGTTTTAATTGATTATTCTTTTCTTCTACTTCTTTTTTAGCTTGCTCCACACTGTTTTTACTGTCTTCTAATTCTTTTTTAGATGTTTCTATTTCTTCTTTTTGTTTTTTAATTTTTTCCATTAATTCTTTGTCATTTTCTGTTACTACTGATATCAAATGATAGCTAGATATAAAATCAGAAAAATCTTTTGCTCCTAGCAATACATCTAAATATGTTGTTTGTCCAGCCTGATACATAGTTAAAAGTCTCGTATCTAATAAATCAGATTGTTTATTATATTCTGCTGTTGCTTCATCTATTTTTGTTTGTAATGTGACAATATTCGCATTTAAATCTTCTATTTTTGTATTTAAATCACTTATTTCACTTTCATAACTATTTATTTGCTTTGTTAATCCATCTATTGTATTTAATGCATCAGTTTTATTCGCTGTAATTTCTCCTTGCTCATCTTTTAAATCATCTATTTTATTATTAATCTCACTTTGTTCATTTCTTAGATCAGATTCTGTTGATGCTATACTAATATTTAAATATAATAATATACTTATTAACATTATTGATACTACTTTTACAAAAAATATCCTTAACTTCATTTATTACTCCTCACAATTTCTTTCTTCATTTAATTGGTATTTTCTCCTGTTTCATTTGTTTCACTATTAGTTGGAATATTAGTAATATATGGAATTGGATCTACAGGAACTCCTCTTTCCCTTACCTCAAAATGTGCATGTGGACCTGTTGAATATCCTGTGCTTCCTACCTTTAATACTGGTGTCCCTCTTACTACTGTTTGTCCTAACTCCACTAATATTTCACTTCCATGTGCATATAGTGTTGATATTCCTCCTCCATGGTCTATCATAACCATCTTTCCATATGCTCCACCTTCACTTACTTTTATAACCACTCCACTATTTGCTGCTACAAAATTAGCCCCCATAGGTGCTCTTAAGTCCACTCCTGTATGTAATTTGTATACTCCTGTAATCGGATGTGTTCTCATTCCATAATTTGAAGTAATTACAGTATATCCTGGAACTGGCCATGCCATCTCTCCTCCAATATATTCTGGACTTATACTAGTTAATGTTACCTCTATAATTTCTTTTTCTATTTGATTTAGTTCTTCTTGATATTTTTCTATTGCTTCTTCAATTTGTCTTTCTTCTTCTGTAAGTTTAGCCATATAATTATTTTTCATTGTTAATGAGTTCTGTAAAATTATAGATGTTGTTTCTTTCTCTTCCCTTTTAGCATTAATTTCTTTTTTATTATTTTCTAATGTTTCTTTGTTTTTTATCATATTTTCTTTCTGTTCATTAATATCCTCTAGAAACATTGTGTCATATTCTGTAAGTACTGACAATATATAATAGTTTCCTATAAGATCTGATAAACTTTTTGATTTTAATAATACATCTAAATATTTTGTTTGTCCTGATTCATACATTGCTAATAGCCTAGTATCTATTGCTTTTTTCTTTTTATCATAATCTTCCTGTGCTATAACTAACCTTTCCTCTAAATCAGTTATTGATTCTTGTAATTCATTTATACTTCCATCTAAACTATCAATTTGTTCCTGGTACTCAGCAATACTTTGACTTAACGTTTGAACTTGTATTAAGGATTCTGATAAATCTTCTTTAATTATTTCCAACTTTGTTGTTGCTTCACTTTTTTGTGCTTCTATCTCATTTTGCTTATTATACAAATCCGTTAAATCCTCTGCAAAGGACTGAGTGAAAAAGCTACATAATAATATGACCAGAACATTAATCATAATTAACTTTTTCTTCATATTCACTCCTATCTATACCTTTAAATACTTGCGCATAGAAATACTACTTCCTATCACTCCTATTCCTGTTCCTAATAACAAATATACAACAGCTATTAATGTAAACATTTCTGAAAAGCTTACTAATGATAAGTTCATCGCAATCATAACTGTTGAATCTAATATTTTTTGAATAATTGCATTATATGCTACACCTACTATTAATAATGATATTGCTCCCGAAATTAATCCTAATATGATACCTTCTACTATAAAAGGCCATCTAATAAAGCTATTAGTAGCTCCAACATACTTCATTATAGATATTTCTTTTCTTCTTGCATGAACAGTAAGCTTTATAGTATTTGCTATTATAAATACTGAAATAAGTATTAAAAATACTAAGATAACTCCTGTTACCAATTTTATCCCATTTGCTAAACTAACTAATGTTGCTATAGTTTGGTCACTACTTGCAATTTCACTAATTACTCTATCATCTTCATTTTCTACATTTTTATCAATATCTCTTATAATCGCCTGTACTTCACTACTTTTCGTCAAGTCATCTAACATAACAATATATGATGCAGGAAATATATTTTCTTCATCATATCCATTTAATAAATATGCATTTTCACCAAATTGGCTTTTTAATTGATTTAGTGCTTGCTCTTTCGTTTTATATTGTACTGTGCTTACACCATCAATGTTTCTAATATAGTCCCCAACTTCTTTTGTTTTTTCTTCTGATATATCATTTAAAAATACTTCTATTCCTTGTGTTCCTTCTATTTGTTCCATAACACTGTTTATATTTTCACCTATTATAAAGAAAACACCAAAAATAAGCATTGTTAAGCACATTATTATAAGCGACGCACTTGTTGATTTTTTGTTTTTTAATATATTTCTAAACCCTTCTCCAACTAAATAAGTTATTGTATTATATCTCAAAGTCATAACCACCTTTTTTATCATCTTTTACTATTACACCTTTTTTAATGTGTATAACTCTTTTTTTCATAGTATCTACTATATCTTTAGCATGTGTTGCAACAACTACAGTTGTTCCTCTCATATTAATTTCATTTAGTAAGTTCATAATATCCCAAGCAGTATCTGGGTCTAAGTTTCCTGTAGGCTCATCTGCAATAATCATTGATGGATTATTAACTAATGCTCTAGCTAATGCTACTCTTTGTTGTTCTCCTCCTGATAATTCATTTGGATACATTTTAGCTTTCCCACTTAATCCTACTAAAGATAATACCATTGGTACTTGTCTTCTTATATGTCTTGGTGTTGCTTTAACTATATACATAGCAAATGCTACATTTTCATATACTGTTTTATCTGGTAAAAGTCTAAAATCTTGAAATACAACTCCCATACTTCTACGAAGATAAGGAATTCTATTAGGCTTTATAAATGTTGTATCTTTTCCATTTATGATTATATTTCCAGATGTAGGTTCTTCTTCTTTTAAAATAAGTTTAATTAATGTTGATTTTCCTGATCCAGATGAACCGACTAAAAAGGCAAATTCTCCTTTTTCTATCGTAAAATTAGCATTTATAACCGCTTCAATTCCTGTATCATAAGTTTTATTAACATTTCTAAATTCTATCATATTAAAACTGCTCCTTATTATGTAAAATATTTTAATATCTATATTTTATGATAACAATAAATGTCGTTTTATGCAATACTTTGTATTTAAAATATTATACTAATTTTGTTATTTTTTCACATATTGCATTACTATCAATTTTAAAATATTTTAATAATTCCTCAGCTTTACCAGATTTACCAAAAGTATCTTTAATTCCCATTCTATGTACTATTTTAGGATAATTTTCAGAAAGTACTTCACATACACTAGAGCCTAAACCTCCTATAATACTATGGTCTTCAACTGTAATAATATGCTTAGTTTCTTTAGCAGCTTTTATAATAATATCCTTATCTATTGGTTTTATAGTATGCATGTCTATAACTCTTATATTTTTTCCTTCACTTTGCAATTTTTCTTTTGCTTTTATTGCTTCTGCAACTGTTACTCCTGTTGCAATTACGGTTGCATCAGTTCCATCTCCTATTTGTATACCTTTTCCTATTTCAAATTTATCATTTGCATCATATATAATTGGAGTTGCAAGTCTTGCTAATCTTAAATATACTGGTCCATTTATATTATATATTTCTTGTACTGCCCATTTTGCTTGTGTATCATCAGATACAGAAACTACTGTCATATTAGGTAATGTTCTCATTAAGCTTATGTCTTCTAGCATTTGATGTGTTGCGCCGTCTTCTCCTACTGTTACTCCACAATGAGTTGCACATATTTTAACATTTAATTTTGGATAACATATACTATTTCTAATTTGATCATAAGCTCGTCCTGCTGCAAATACAGCAAATGTGCTAACATATGGGATTTTATTACAAGTTGCTAAACCTGCTGCTGTTCCCATCATATCTTGTTCTGCTATTCCAATATCAAAAAATCTATTTGGAAATTCTTTAGCAAATAGCTCTGTTTTAGTTGCTGAAGATAAATCTGCATCTAAAACTACAATATCATTATATTTTTCTCCTAATTCTTTTAATGCTTCTCCATAACTTTGTCTTGTCGCTTTTTTGACTTCATAATTAATATTCATATTAGAATTCTCCTTAACTTTAATTTGTTAGATTTTATCCTATTGATTTTCAGATTCAGCTAAACTTATCTGTCTTTAAAAATATTATTTATTCCTATTCAATAAAAACATATCATACACATTGGCTCTTATGTTCTTGTTCTAAATTATTAATAACCTAATTCTTTCATTGCTATTTTATATTGTTCTTCATTTGGTGCTTTTCCATGCCACCCTACTTGGTTTTCCATAAAAGATACACCTTTTCCTTTAATTGTTCTAGCAATTATTGCTGTAGGTTTTCCTTTAGTTTTTTTTGCCTTATCAAAAGCTTCTAATATTTCTGATATTTCATTTCCATTTATATTTATAACTTCAAATCCAAAACTTCTAAATTTCTCGTCTATTGGATATGAACTCATAACTTCTTCTATTGTTCCATCTATTTGTAAATTGTTATTGTCTACAATTACACATAAGTTATCCAATTTGTACTTATTTGATGTCATTGCAGCTTCCCAAATTTGTCCTTCTTCTATTTCTCCATCACCTAAAATTGCATATACTCTATAGTCTTTATTATCTAACTTTCCTGCTATTGCCATTCCATTAGCTGCAGACAATCCCTGTCCTAATGAACCTGTTGTCATATCAACACCTGGTACTTTATTCATATCGGGATGTCCTTGTAGATTACTTTCTATATTTCTAAATTTTAATAATTCATCATAATTAAAAAATCCTCTTAATGCTAGTGCACTATATAATGCTGGCGAACAATGACCTTTAGATAATACAAATCTATCCCTATTCTCAGCTTTAGGATCTTGAGGATATATATTCATTTCATTGAAATATAAAACAGCTAGAATATCTGCTATAGAAAGGGAACCTCCTGGATGTCCTGATTTTCCATTGTATACCGCTTCTATAACACCTATTCTTATTTTATTTGCAATTTCTTTTAATTCTTTTTCACTAGTCATATCTTCACTCTCCTTACATTTTATAATATAACATAACTTCTTTTTTATATCTATATTATTCATAAAATTACTAAATAATTTTACTTACATTATTTAGTAAAAAACTATAGTCAATTTTTATTATTCATTGTATAATTCATTAGTATAAAGGAGAGGATTTATATGAGCATACTTATTACACGACATGGTCAAACTGATTGGAATGCTGAGCACAAGGTTCAAGGAAAAGCAGATATTAATTTAAATGAAACCGGTAAAAAACAAGCAGAAGAAACAAGAGAAAAACTATTATCTGAAAATATTGATTTAATTATATGCTCACCATTAAATAGAGCAAAACAAACTGCTAATATTATTAATCATGGAAGAAATATTCAAATTATTTATGATGATAGAATTTCTGAAAGAGACTTTGGCGAATTTGAAGGAAAACATACAGAGGATTTTGACTATAACGGTTTTTGGAGTTATAAGCGTAACATTAAATATGAAAGAGCTGAAAATATACGAGATTTCTTTAATAGAATTTATTCATTTTTAGATGATATTAAAAAAACATACCCTGGAAAAAATATTTTATTAGTTGCTCATGGTGGAGTAAGTATTCCTGTAAATTGTTATTTTAATGGTATACCTCAAGATGATAATTTATTAAGTCTAGTATTAAAAAATTGTGATTATACAGAATATGAGTTTTAAAAAGAAATAAATGATAACTTATATAGCTAATCATATTAATCTATTGGTAAATTAGAAGTGAAAAGATGAAAGTAGACACTAAGCCGAACCTTAAAAGTTAGACACTTTTTGATTAAGTTTATATTAGGCTACTCTTATTGTAATAGCTAAAAAATTCACATCTTCTCCTGACAATATTCTTTTAAATCCTTATTTTAAAACTTTACTGTTTTTCTCATGATTTTTGTATAATTGGTATCTCTTATTCAATTTTTTAATATCCAATATAAAAATTTATACCAACATTTTAATATTTTTTAAAACCTAGAATCATTTAAGACTCTAGGTTTATTAGTTTATTTAATATTTCTATTTCTTGATTTAAAGTATCATCTTGTATTTCACTATTTTCTTGTTCAATATAAGTTTTTATTTTATTGAATATATCTTTATATTCATCACTCACTGTTAATTCTACTGCTGTTCTTTCGTTTTCTCCTAATATCTGATATATTTCTCTTCTGTATATGAACAATCTGTTATACCCGTATTAGGAGTTATTATAAATCTATCATCTTTTTCACTTCGCTCATATAATGTCCAATTTTTTAAAGCATTTGCATATCTTGTAAGTAATATTGCTTTTCTTATTCCTGTATTATCATAGTATTCTAGGCTTTGGTTAATATCAAGTACTTGTATTTGATTTACTTTAAATTCAACTATTTGTGAATTTTTATATTCATTTCCTTCTCTATCTTTATACGAAACATTTAAAGTTATATTTTCAGACCCACTATTCTTTCTAGCTAATTTTAGTAATATTACTCCGCCTTTTACTTCTCCATCACTTGTTGTTTTGGAAGGAAATAGAGTATTAATATTCATTGTATTACCATTTTCTTTGTTTACAGTATCTGAACCATATACATCAACTATTTCATAATCATTTGATTGTAAATTTAACTGTAAATCAAATACTAATGGTGTAACCATATATTCAAATTGTTCACCCATTCTTTCCTTAAATTCTGATGAACTATGAACAGAATAATAATTTGCTCCTCTCACATTTGATATAGCTTCAATTAATTCTGTATTAAAATCTACCCCAACTCCTATAAAGGTTGTATAAATGCTATTATTTGCATTATCACTAACATAAGACATTAACCCTTCACTAGAAGTAGTTCCATAATTTGGCATTGCATCTGTTATAACAATTATTCTGTTTTCATATTCATTTTTGTCTTCATTAATGTATTCTTTGAATAATTCTGTTGCTTTTGTGTATCCACTTTCAAAATTAGTTCCACCATTCGCTTCTATTTCTAAAATATGTCCTTTTATAGCTTCCATATCTGTTTTTCCAACTAAATTCATTGGTTTTGCCATGTAAGCTGAGTTATCAAATAAAACCATTCCAAATCTATCATCATCATTTAATTGGTCTATTAGTATATTAACAGATTCATTTGCTAGTTCCATTTTAGTTTTATTAGAGTCCTCTGTTTCTTCACTATAATCATAGTAATATGTATCTAATTTTGAACTCATTGATCCAGATATATCTAATACAACCACTAAATTTAGCTTTCTCCTTGAGAAGTCATTTTCTTTTATGTTTGAATTAAGCCCTACTGTTATATAATATTCATCTTCTTCAGATATTGGATCTTGTGATATAGCTGTAGAATATGATGGAGAGAATAATTCTTCTGACTCTTGATTTGTATTTCCTGTATCAAATGTATAATCATAGAATAATCCATTATATGTTATATCTGTAGATATTGGAAGATATCCATTTTCTATGTTTTCTCTGAAATTATTAACATCTTTTGCTCCACCTGTTGAAAGACCCATATTAGAATCAAGGGTGCTTGCAGTTAAATCCGTTTCCGTATCCTTATAACTTCCTTTAATATTTTCTGCTGAAAATTCCCAATCATCAATTTTGTTTTTTCCTAAATTAATTTCGTCTTTTAACATTATTCCTAAGAAAATTACTATACCTATTAAGATTATAACTAGTAAAATAATAAATGTTAATATTTTTTTCGATTTTTTTGTTTCATTTCTTCTTCCATATAAATTGCCCCTTTATTTCTCTATTACATTATTATAACTATAAAAATCAAGTATAAAAACGTGCAAATATTTGTATTGTTTTTTTCAAACAAATAGCATACAAGTCACGAACTATATTCTCTTAAAAAGATTATATATAAATTATTGTTTAAATTCAATAGAATTATAGATATTTCCCATATTAAATATATAATAAGTAACATCATTCTTAGTATGGGGTATAAATTATAAATAATAATTATAATGAAAAAGAAATAGAAAATAATCCAGTAACTTAAAAACTATAGCAATCAGACTTTTAACAGGCAAATATGATACATTTCATAACAACTTAAAAACTGAACTTTTTATAAAAGATTAAATATTATTAAATGAAGTAGGATATAAAATTAAAAATAATGAATATTCTTCTAAAGAACTTAAACAATGTGAAACATTTATTATTAGTCATATAATGAGCAGAAACTTTAGAAATGATTATATTTCAAAAGAATTATCTAAGTATGTTACTTATAAAAGACCAAGGACCCCCAGTGGGGGTCCTTGCCCATACTCGAAAGGAATTGCTTATTAATGTTTAAATATTACTTACCATATAAAGTTCGCATATACTTTTGCATCTCAAACAATAAAGCCGGATTTCTTTTGATTCGTACCATTTACATAGTATTCGATATAGGTACTCCTCTCACCGCTCTCAAGCCAATAGTAACCATAATTAATCACTTCTTCATTCTCAATATATCCAATGGATGGATACTGGGTTGTAGGACCTGCATATACATTATGCCTTCCAGAATAGTACTCATGTACTCCTGAATTTTCGAATGTATATAAGTCGTCAAATACACCAGGTCTGTTAATTACATTGAGGTTAGAATAGGACATATAGCCACGTTTTCTACCGGATGTTGTGTTATATTCAACATATACCCAGTCATCATTTTTGGCCAAAATAACAATGTATTCCCCAGCATATACTGTACCGGATTTTTGATAATCATAGGAATTGGTACCGTAATACAGACTGGTCGTATTCTTAACAGTTGCCAGTCCGCTTCCTCTTTGATGCACTTCATCACTGTATTCAAATATCAAATATCCTCTTTTAGCACCATTCGATGTGCTATATTCTACCCACCAGTATCTTTCTGGGAAGTTGTCACGAAGTACGGTGAATCCTTCATATTTAAAGATTGTACCAATCCGTGAGCTTCCGTATCTGTCAGAGTATACCGGCAGGTTTTCCCATGCGATTTCTTGACCTCCATAGAGCCAATCTTCTGCTGCATGCGCCTGCGTCATTGGAAACAATGTGAGCATTGTTACAAGAACCAATGCTAGCAATACAAAACGCCGTTTAAATACTGTCATAAATTTTACCCTCCATTAGCTAAATTCCTTTCGAGCATTCTGCACCTAAATACTCAATAAACTGTTAATTAGTATTTAAGGTGCACATTGACAATACTCATATCGCCAACTTTAACATTATACAATATTATCATCTTTATTGCATTCAAAGTTAAATAAATTAAAATATGTTATACTTCTATTGAGCATAAAATCATTTGATTTTCTATCTGATCCATAAAAACATAAGTATTTACTTTTTCATTTATAATTTCCTCAAATTTAATTATTCTATTTCCTGTACGATAATAAATTTCATTATCTTCTCCATTTATACATCTCCAACTTAAATTCATAGCTCCATTCTTATTCTCAATATCAAATATTATTTTTATTCCGGCAATATCAACTCTATAAATTCTTAAAAAACCTTCTTTTCCATTTTTATAATTCTCTATAAATTCATCTAAAACATTTCCATTATGAGAAATTATTTTATGTTCTTTAATTACCAAACAGCCTTCTAATATTGCTTGTTCTTCTGTATAATTCACATCTATATTATTTATATTGGTAAAGTGTTCTGGTGTATTAATAATATTAGGAATATTATTAATCTCTACTTTTTCTCTATCTAAATCTTTAGGTATTTTGGCTGCTATATGAGTATTTTTTTCATCGTATGTTGTATTCCTTCTTAACTCAATAAACATAGTCTGAGCATCAGCATAAATATTTGAAATATGTAAATTGGTTGTACGATAATTTTCACCCGTTATTATTAAAAGAAAATTATCTTTAAAATCGGCTTCTTCCAATTCAATAAAATTCGAGTAAGATTCTTTTTCGTTAATGTAATCCTCATATGTATATATTTTAGTATAATATAACCCATTCGAGTTTAGCATTTCTTTGCTAATATCATATCCTGTATTTTGTTTATAATCAAAAGAAGTATTATTTTGAATGAAATCATATCCTTTTATACTAGCATATACTATGCCTGCAGTTAATGCGAATCCCAAAATAACATTAAATAAAAGTCTTAATTTCTTGTAAGTATTATTTGTTTTATATTGGTGTTTACTAAAATAAGGATCTTTTTCATTAGAATTAATATATCTTTGGTGTTTTTCCCATACTTTATCAGCAAATTCTTTATCATTCATCATAATTATAGACCTCCCTTAATATTTTTTCTAACTTTTTTCTTGCTCTATTAATCATCATTTTAGTTTTTGGCATACTTTGATTTAGTATTTTACAGATTTCTTTGTACTTGAATTCTTTAAAATAATATAAAGTTATGATGCCTTGGTACTTTTCTGGAAGTTTTTTCAATGCTTTAAATAATATTTGTTTATCTTCTTTTTTCATAATATCATTTTCTATATTAGAATTTAATTGTACTATATCATCAACATTAAAATCCTCTTCTATAAGTGAAGTTCTTTTTACTTTTTTCAAATAATTAAGTGAACGAGACTTAGCTAATGTATATAAGTAGGTTCTAAATGAATATTTAAAATCATATTCGTATTGATTTAATATAATATACATAAAACAATCTTGTACTATATCTTCAGCAATATCAATTTTTTTTACATATGTAAGTATAAAGTTTGTCAATTCTTTATGATATCTTGCTATTAGTATATTAAGAGCTTCTTTATCACTATCTAAAAAAGCTTGGTATAGCTCTTTATCTGATTTTTTATTAAGTAATTCTATATTTTCCAATTAATTTCTCTCCTTTCTGCTTATAATACAATTTAAAATAAATTTTGTCACACTTTTTTGAAAAAATTAGATTTAAATGTATTTCTTATAATATATGTTCTATATTTTTTCTATTTTCTTCTGCTCATAAAAAATTTTCTCCTATATTTTAGCGTAAACATTATATAATATTTTCAATTTCAGTTTGTATGTGATAGGATTGAAATTGTATCCTATATAGTTATTTCTTCTTTAGTCTTTTAATACTAAAAGTACTATTCATAATACGCAACTTCCTTCATTTATCAATTATATATCTAAACATATTTACATTATAGATAGGATGTCTCTTTGGTACATATCTTGATCCTACTCTACCATTGTCACTGCTAAAAGGTAGTATATATAAAATAACTCACAAACTTTTTATAGTCCGCGAGTTATTTTTCAATTAGAGCGTTTATAGAGGTTATTTGCAAAAAAGTTTAATTTTCAAAGTGCTCCTCACAAATTTTACTCAAAAATTTTTTATTAATCTACTTCTATAACTAACAATAATATAAAATAAAAAAATTGGCAACTAATTATTTCTAATTAGTTACCTCCCATAGCAATTTTACTGTAACTTTCGTTCCTCCCACAGCAATCTTTATCGATTGCTTTATAATACTATGATACTATATTATTTTATGCGATAAGTCAATTTTCTATTCAAAAAATTCTCTCCTTATTTTTTCGTTTATCATGCTCAAATATTTTCCATCAACCTTATCAATAGTACCATTAAAATTCAATCTTAATATACTAACTTTTTTCATTCTTGTAATATTAGCCCATCTAATCATATCTTTAAATCTCTCTATATATTATCTATTTGTACGATTTCTATAATTTGTTCCTTCTTCTTTTCATATTCTTCAAGTGTTTTTTTATTGTAATAATCTTCTAGTTCTTTATATTTTTTAGGCTTTTTAGATGATATTGGCAAAACAAATAATTCATTATCAAAATTTTCTAGTATAATAGCTGGATTCATTTCTCCAAATTCATTACCTATATTAAAATCAAAATCTATCCATATAACATTTCTCTTTTTAATAATACTTTTTTTGTTAATAACATTATATCTTCTTTAGAAATATTTGTATTATTAAATATATAATTACTCTTTTTAAAAGTATAGTTATTTTTATAAATATAATTATTATCTTTTTCGTTTTTTATTTTTTCTGTTTTATCTTTAATCCATATAAAATATAGTTTTCATCTTTTTATATTATTTTCTGTATTTAACTAAATTCTCCCAATTTTTTCAAACATTTTATATAAGATTCTTTCACATAATCACTCTCCTAAAGTATAGGCTTTTTGTTTTATTTAAGTCTACTGAGCTAACGTAATGTCTTTGAACCACAAAATTTCTATTATCAAATTATATTTTTATTTACAATCTCTTCAAACATTATCAAACTGCTTTTCATCCTTGTATGCATAGCACGTAGTTTTACTATGTGACGTTTAATAAGCACACATAATAAAAAAAGAACTATTTCTAGTCCTTGATTCATCAATAATAAAATTCAAACCACTAATTTAAATTAATTTTATCTATATCTATGTTTGTATTTTCTTTAATTTCTTTTACAAATTTTTCATTTGATAGTACTTCTCTTATCGCATTATTTATATGTTTATTATTTAGATTTATTAGTTCCTGTACATCTTTATATTTGCTCCAGTCTTCAAGCGCAATTATTATGTCTTTATTCTCTCTTAATTTATTTTTTCCCCCTAATAAAAGATTATTCATATACTCTGTCATTAATATTAAATTTATGAATTGCTCCATATCACTACTCACTTATTATCAACACTCCTCTATTGTAAATACAATATTAATTATTCTATTTTAAATGTATCCATTCTATCCATTTAACATATCCCATAAAGATTTACAGTACATTAAACTACGAACTTTTTTATAGTCTGTGAGTTATTTTCAAGTGGAGCGAATAAGATACAAGTTACGAACTCTTTCGTTCTCTTTCTGTAAATATTATATATTAAAATTAATATACTTTCAATATTATAATTTCAATATTCTCCAATAGTATAGATTATTTTCTGTTTTAATGATATAATTAGCACAACAAACAAATCGTTAAATAGTAATTTGTAGAGGAGATATTTATGGAAGATAAACAAATATTACTTAATAATATAGATAAAGTTCATACTACCAAAATGGGTATTGATAGAATTAGGAAAAACCTTAAATTAGATACGGATGATGTAGTTGAATACTGTAAAAATAAAATATTAGATAAAGACTGTAATATTTATAAACAAGGAAAGAATTGGTATTGTGAAATTGATAAGATAAAAATAACTATTAACTCATATAGTTACACAATTATAACAGCACATACTATTCCTCAAATTATAGTTTAGTGATTTACTATATTTATAATAAGTTATCGAAATGATTGGAGTTGAAAAAATGGCAAGAATAATATGGAAAGGTATAATAAAAAGTGAAAATGACTTTCCTACTGCTGATATACCTAAAAATGCTAAAAGGCTAGATAGTGAAGAAGATATGAAGAAAATACAAATAAAAGCATTACCATATATAATACCATCTATTATTATATGCTTTATATGTATGCTTTTAAAAACATTTATAGCAAACGAGAAAGTAATTAGTATAACCTTTTTATTTATAGGAATTATTATAGGTGTTTTACTAATAATTGTTCACGAGTTATTGCATGCTATTGCTTTTCCAAAAAATGCGACAGTCTATATAGGGATAATACCTAAATATTTAACGGCAGTTGCTTTATCTTCAAGTCCAGTAAAAAGAAATCGTTTCATATTTTTAAGTATATTACCTATAATTTTAGGTATTATTCCATTAATTATATTTTGTTTTAGTAGTAATAATTTAAAAGAATTAAATGGATTAATGTTTGGTATGTCAATAATGGGAATGGTAAGTATTTATCCCGATATTTACAATATATTTAATATTTTAAAAGTAGTACCAAAGAATGCTACAATTCAAAATAACAAAAATGAAACATATTATTTTGAATAACAAATTACAATTCATTGAGCAGATAATTCTAGTCCTATCAGAAATGATAGGCTCTTTTTTATGTTCAAAATAAAAAGGACTGAGGAAAATTACAATAATATTATTCTTTAATAATTATTCATTATTTGGCTTTAAAATCTGAATAGTTTTAAATTCAAGCATAAAAAATGTCCTCCTTCCTAGAAAGAGAACATTTTTAGTTTATATATAAAAAACCAATCTACAAACCTTATAGTTCGTAAGTTGTTTTCAAATGGAGCGGGTAGCGAGAATCGAACTCGCGCAACCAGGTCGGAAGCATGGTATTCTACCACTAAACTATACCCGCAAGTATACTTTAATATTATAACATTAAATATAAAACTATTCAATGTTTATTATAAGACCCGAATAACTTTTTAATTATTCGGGTACTTTTATTTAAAATTCTATTTTTTCAATTATCCAGTTTTCTAATTCATCTATATTTACTCTAACTTGTTTCATTGTATCTCTATCTCTTATTGTTACTGAATTGTCCTCTAGTGTATCAAAATCTATTGTAACACAGTAAGGTGTTCCTATTTCATCTTCTCTTCTGTAACGTTTTCCTATACTTCCTGTTTCATCATAATCACACATAAACTTTTTAGATAATTTTGTATAGACTTCTTCTGCCTTTTCGCTTAATTTCTTAGATAATGGAAGTACTGCTACTTTATATGGTGCTAATGCTGGGTGTAGATGTAATACAACTCTACTATCTCCATCATCTAGTTGTTGTTCTTCATAGCTATTACATAAGAATGCTAGTGCAACTCTATCTGCTCCTAATGATGGTTCTATACAATATGGTAAATATCTTTCATTCGTCTCTGGATCTAAATATGTCATATCTTGTTTTGAACATTCCATATGACTTCTTAAATCAAAATCTGTTCTATCTGCAATTCCCCATAATTCTCCCCATCCAAATGGGAATAAGAATTCTATGTCTGTTGTTGCATTACTATAATGAGATAATTCTTCAGGAGAATGATCCCTTAATCTTATATTTTCTTCATTCATACCTAAGCTTAATAGCCAGTTTTTGCAGAAATCTTTCCAATATTTATGCCATTCTAAATCTGTTCCTGGTTTGCAGAAAAATTCTAATTCCATTTGTTCAAATTCTCTTGTTCTAAATGTAAAGTTTCCTGGTGTTATTTCATTTCTAAATGATTTTCCAATTTGGGCTATCCCCATTGGTAACTTTCTTCTTGTTGTTCTTAATACATTTTTAAAATTAACAAATATACCTTGAGCAGTCTCTGGTCTTAGATATATTTCTGATTTTGCATCTTCAGTCACTCCTTGGTAAGTTTTAAACATTAGATTAAATTTTCTAATTCCTGTAAAATTGTGTTTTCCACAGTTCGGACAAACTATATTATGATCATCCATGTATTTAATCATTTTTTCATCTGACCATCCATCAACTATTTCTTCACAATTATGTTCATGCATCCATTCCTCTATTAATTTATCGGCTCTATGTCTAGTCTTACATTCCTTACAATCTATTAGTGGGTCTGAAAATCCTCCAACATGTCCAGATGCAACCCAAGTTTGTGGATTCATTAATATAGCTGCATCTAAACCAACATTATATTTACTTTCTTGTACAAATTTTTTCATCCAAGCTTTTTTAATATTATTTTTATACTCTACTCCTAATGGTCCATAATCCCAAGTATTTGCTAACCCTCCATATATTTCTGAACCTGGATATATATATCCTCTGTTTTTACATAAAGCTACCATTTTCTCCATTGAATCTAACATAATATATTCCTCCTATAATTTAAATTTTAATAATTTGTTCTTAATTCCCAAATTAATACTTTTTCATTATTTATCCCTATATTTTTATCAAATACAGAAAATTCTACAATAACATCTTGCAGATTATGTTCTAATACATAATCTATAATTTCATATGCACCGATGAATATATTTTAATTTCTTATCAAAAATATCAGTATTAATACGATATTTAGCATTATTTACAGCTTCTCTTGCAGAATCACATTTTTCATCAGTTCCTTCAATTGTTACATTTCCTTTTGCATCTACTAGAATATTACCTGTTAAAATTTGATTTTCAATATAGTTATATTGACTAACCCCTACTGTACATGTATCAAACTTTTTATATATGTTTAATATTTCTTCTTTTGAAGCTCTATGCGTTCTATTTGCATTATTTGATTTAACATTATCTCTTATTGAATAAAATTGTGCTGGATGCTCTGCTAAGAAGCTTTCTATATCTGGATTTGTTTCTACTTTAAACATTTTTTGTGGTAATACATTTAGTTTCAATTTGTCTATCAATTTTGAACTTTCTAGCTTATTATACGTCTTATACATTTCTTTTCCCCCTTCTTAATTTATTTTCAATCTGCTATTGTGATAAAATAAATCAAAAAAACTTTCATCACTAGCAGTTTTGCTAGGGACGAAAGTTTATTCCGCGGTTCCACCCTATTTGATATTTTTTAATATCCTCTTTATTTACTATGCTCCAAAGCTCCCCATATATAGTTTATGTTAAAATTTCACCTATTATTTAACTCTCTTTGATAAACTTAAAATATACTTTTTCTTTTTCATCGCATTATTTAATTTTAAACATTTTATCATTTAAATTTTAAAAAATCAATATATTTTATTTTTTATTTTGTTCCTACATATAAAAGGCTTGACAACTTGGCAATTGGCATACTTTGTAGCCATACGGTACCAGGCCCTGTGACAGTTGTTACAAATAATCCTTCTCCTCCAAATACAATATTTTTCATCCCCTTTACAGTTTCTATATCTAATTTTACATATTCAGTCATAGCTACTACGTGTCCATTATCTATTTTTAGTTTTTCCCCCTCTTTTAATTCTTTTTTTATAACTGCTCCATCTACTTCTAAAAATACTTTTCCAGTTCCAGATAATTTTTGCATTATAAATCCTTCTCCCGCGAAGAAGCCTGCTCCTAGTTTTTTTCTAAAATGTATTGCTAAATCTACTGTTGATTCTGAACAAAGAAATGCTCTTTTTTGCGCAATAATTGTTTCATTATTTAAATTAAATTCTAATATTTGGCCTGGGAAGCTAGATGCAAAAGCTATTTCAGCCCCTTCTTTTTCTGCAGTATATATATTCATAAATAGTGATTCTCCTGAAAGCATTTTTCCAAGTCCTTTCATTACACCACCATTTGTTGTTGTTTTCATCTCTATTCCGTCATCCATCCAACTCATTCCGCCATTTTCAGTTATGACAGATTCTCCTTTTGCTAGTTTGCAAGTTACTACTGGTAATAAATCTCCCTCAATTCTTGTTTCCATATATAGTTATCCCCTTTCAAATATTTTTTACATTTTATCAATATAATTTATTAAATTCAATATTTTTATTTACAATAATATTACAATATACTTTTACGTTTTTTTACATTTTTTCTTAAATATGTCTATTATTTTTATTTTTTTGTAATAATTCTCTTCTTTTATGTCATAAAAATTACAGTCTTTCATTTTATGTTACCTGTTTTGTAATATTTAGGTTTACATTTTGTAATATTTGTTATTTGTGGATAATGTGGATAACGTTGTGAATAACTGTGTCACTTAGGTTCTATTTTTTTAGTTATTCACATTGTATTTTTATCAATTTAATATTATGTTCCGTTGTTTTTATTTTCACTTTTTATGTGTACCTTTATTTTTTCAAAAAAGGAATTATATTTCTATAATTCCTAAAAAATTTTAATATTTTATTATTAGATAAATTGCTAGTACTATTTCAGCAATTAGTATAGTTGGAAAACCTATATAGAATATTGGTTTTTTTGTCTTATGTCTAAATATGTACATTCCAAGTATTCCACCTATTCCTCCACCTAACAATACTACAGTAAATAGTCCTTTCTCACTAATTCTCCAATCGCCTTTTTTAGCACTTCTTTTATCCCACCACATGCCTAAAAATGCCATTATATTAATTATTAATAAATATATCGCTATATTTTTAAATGTAAATATTTCTTGTAAAAGTCCATTATAATCTATCATTATATTTCCTTCTTCCTATACAAATAAACTCATTTGATTGCTTTGCGTCATTCCTTTTAAACAACCTGCATTAGTTAATAGCTCTATTACTGATTTTCCTATTTTTGACCTAATTTTCATATCATCTATGGACATAAATTTCCCATCTTTTTTTGCTTCATCAATACCTAATGCAGCAATTGTTCCAAGTCCTGGTAAACTATTTAGCGGTGGTCTTATACCTTCTTCTTCAATAACAAATTTTGTTGCATGTGATTTATATATATCTATTGGTAAGAAATTTATTCCTCTTTCATACATTTCTAGAACTAACTCAAGAATTGCATACATATTTTTATCTTTAGCTGTTGCCGCGTTTCCTTGCAATTCTATTTCTTTCATCTTATTTTTAACCCTTTCTTTTCCATGGCACATTATTTCACTATCGAACTCATCTGCTCTTATTGTAAAATATGCTGTATAATATGCCTCTGGCTTATGCACTTTAAACCAAGCAATTCTAAATGCATTTGTAACATATGCTGCTGCATGTGCTTTAGGAAACATATATTTTATTTTTTCACAAGATTTTATATACCAATCTGGTACATTATGTTCTTTCATGAGTGCTTCATATTCTTTCCATTTCTCAGGATCTTTTGTTGCCTTTCCTTTACGTACACATTCCATTATTTTAAATGCTGGTTTTGCAGGTACTCCTTTTTTTATTAGATACAACATTATATCATCTCTTGTACAAATTGCATCCTGTAATGTTATCGTTCCAGAATCTATAAGTGATTTTGCATTTCCAAGCCATACATCTGTACCGTGTGATAATCCTGATATTCTAAGTAATTCTTCAAATGTTGTTGGTCTAGTATCTACTAACATTTCTCTTACGAATTTTGTACCAAATTCTGGTATACCATAACTTCCTACTTGTGAATGTATTTGTTCTGGTGTTACCCCTAGAACTTCAGTTGAACTAAATATTGACATAGTTTCTTTATCATCTAATGGTACTTTTGTTGGATCTATTCCTGTTAGATCATATAGCATTCTTATCATTGTAGGATCATCGTGTCCTAGTATATCTAATTTTAACAAGTTTTGGTCTATTGAGTGATAATCAAAATGGGTAGTTATAATATCTGAATTTGGGTCATCTGCTGGATGTTGGACAGGTGTAAATTCATATATTTCTCTTCCTTTTGGTACAACTATGATTCCACCTGGATGCTGTCCTGTGGTTCTCTTTATACCTGTACATCCCTCTGCTAGTCTTAAAACTTCTGCCGTATTTATAGGAATTTGTCTTTCTTCATAATATTTTTTTACATATCCAAATGCTGTCTTATCTGCTACTGTTCCTACAGTTCCTGCCTTAAATGTGGTTCCTTTTCCAAATATTACTTCTGTATATTTATGAGCTTTTGCTTGGTATTCTCCTGAAAAGTTTAAATCTATATCAGGCTCTTTATCTCCATCAAAACCTAAGAAGGTTTCAAATGGTATATCCATTCCATCTTTTGCTAAATTTTCTCCACAATTAGGACATTTTTTGTCAGGTAAATCAAATCCATTTTTAAATCCATAATCTGTAAAGTCCGAATATTTACATTTAGGGCATCTATAATGTGGCGGTAGTGAATTAACTTCCGTTATTCCAGTCATATTTGCTACAAATGAAGAACCAACTGAACCTCTTGATCCTACTATATATCCATCTTCATTTGATTTCCAAACCAATTTCTGAGCTATAATATACATAACTGAGAATCCATTCTTTATAATTGAATTTAGTTCTTTTTCCAATCTTTTTTCTACTATTTCTGGTAGATTTTCTCCGTATAATTCATGCGCCTTATTATATGCTATAGTTTTTATTGTCTCTTCACATCCTGGAATGTGTGGTGGACATTTTTCAGGAGATATTGGACTTATTTGTTCACACATATCTGATACTTTATTTGTATTTGTTACAACAACTTCATATGCTTTTTCCTCTCCTAAATAACTAAATTCTTCTAGCATTTCTTCCGTTGTCCTTAAATACAATGGTGCTTGCTCATCAGCATCATCATACCCTTGTCCTGCCATTAATATTCTTCTATATATCTCATCTTGTGGATCTAAAAAGTGAACATCACAAGTAGCTACTACTAATTTATCAAGTTTTTCTCCTAAAGCTACAATTTTTCTATTTATATTTTTTAATTCTTCAACATCCTGCACTGTACCATCTCTAACCATAAACATATTGTTTCCAAGAGGTTGAATTTCTAAATAATCATAGTCTTTTGCTATTTCTTCTACCTCTTCATCTGTCTTTCCTGCGACAATAGCTCTATATAGTTCACCTTGTTCACACGCGCTACCTAATATAAGTCCTTCAGAATATTTTTTGTATATTGATTTTAATATCCTAGGCTTTTTATAAAAATAATTTAAATGTGATATCGAAATTAGTTTATATAAATTTCTAAGTCCTACATAGTTTTGTGCTAATATAATAGCATGATAACTTGGTAGTTTTCTATAATCTGCCTCTCCTGATATTTTTTTAGAAATATCATCTAATGTTTTTACATTTCTCTCCTTTAACATATTAAGCATAATATTAAACACTTTTACCGTGGTATCAACATCATCTAAGGCCCTATGAGCTACATCTACCTTAATTCCTAAGTTTTCTGCAATAATCCCTAACTTATATTTTTTATATTCAGGAAATAAGTCTTTTGCTAATCTTAATGTATCTATGTATGTATTTTCTAATCTATATCCTAATTGTCCCGCATTATACTTTAAAAATCCAATATCAAAATCTGCATTATGTGCAACTAACACAGAATCTCCAATAAATTCTAATATTCTAGGAAATACCTTTTCTATAGTATCCGCATCTTTTACCATATCATCTGTTATTTGTGTTATCTCTACTACTTTTGGTGGTATTGGTTTTTCTGGATTTACAAAACAAGAGAATTCATCAATTACTTCTCCATTTTTTACTTTCATTATTCCAACTTCTGTTATTTTTTCAGTTCTAAATGAGGTTCCTGTTGTTTCTAAATCTAATACACAATATGTTGTATCTAGATTTTGATTTTTAGAAAATGATACTACATCTACATTATCTGGAACTAAATATGCTTCTACTCCATATATTACCTTCATATCTGGATTATCTACACCCAATAGTTTATGTGCTTCAGGGAATGCTTGTACTACTCCATGATCAGTTATGGCTATTGATTTCATTCCCCATTTCATTGCTCTTTTTATTAAATCTTTAGCTGAAGAAATTCCATCCATTTGGCTCATTTGAGTATGCATATGTAATTCCACTCTTTTTTCACTTGCCAAGTCTTGTCTTATCTCTTTCTTTATTCCTTGTGTTTCTATAATTGTATTTGCAAGAACACCTAATTCTTTAGTATATGTATCAAATTGAGCATTTCCTACAAGTTTTACACCTTTGGCATCTTTTAATCGTCCTAATACTTCTTTTGCTTTTTCAGGTACTGTAAAAGCTTTACATGTAATAGTGCTTGTCTTATCATATAAATTAAATGATATTAAAACTTTACCACTTTTAGTTTCTTTTGATTCCATACTTAATATTTCACCATCTAAAAGAACTCTTCCACTATCTACTGATAAATCTCTAATATCTACTTTTTGCTCTTTAATATTTGTTCCTCTTCCTAATATTACTGGAGATTTTTCTTTTAATTCTGTTTTCTCTTCAGGGACTAATTGATGTTCAGGTTGTATCTCATTCTTTCCCCCTTGTTCTCCAATTCTTTTTTGAACCTTTTCTATTATCTTTTTCTGCGTTTCTAAAGATTTACTCTCTAATGTATCTAATAATTCTTTTGAAATATTTTCCACAAATTTTACTTTATATTTTTCTCCATAAGTGTCATTTATAAGATTCTCTAATATTTTATCTAATTTTCTAGCTTTTATAAAATCTATACCTTTAGTTTGCAGAGTTATTATAAGGGTATTTTCATTTAATTCTATTTTACTATTCTTAAGAATTATTTCTACTAATGGATATTTCATAGATATAAACTTTTTTAGTTCTTCCCATTCTTCTTCAATATTAGGCTTTTTTAAAGTTTCTGCATAACTTATTTTTATATCAACAGTTTCAATATTAAATCTAGATTTTAAGTATTTTTCAAATGCCAAAATATCATTTAAATGTATAAATAAATTAGAGTTAATTTCTAACACTAATTTATTTCCTTTTTTATATAAATTAATTTGTTTAATAGTTGCATCTAATATTGAATTATTATCTTTATAATCCTTAAATATATTTCTTATAGATTCTGAAGTTTCCAATTATATTATCTCCTATTTTAATCGTTTTCCTTGCCATTCTTCTATTATTTTTTCTATTCTCTTATATTGTTCATCAACATTTTTTACTCCAAATATTAATATTCCATTATTAAAAAAAGTTCCAGAATTTGATCTTATAATAATTGTTCCCAACTTAAAAAATCTTTGTAAAAACGTCTGATTTACGGTAATTTCTTTAATATCTTCAAACTTTATTCTTTTTGTTTCTTTTTTAATAAAACTATCTGTATAAATTATTTTATCTCCATAAAATTTATATACATTAGCATTATACTTTAATTTATTATAAACCGTAGTTAAAATAAGAAAAAGAATATATACACCAAGCATTAAAATATATGCCAAAATAATATTTGCCTGAATTGCAATATATAATAATATTATTAAAATTATTACTGTTATAGCATTTCTATCTAGGAATTCATACAGATAATTATATTCTGACTTTATTACTAATTTTGGTTCCCTTTTTTCCATATTTTTACCTCTTTAAATTAAAAAATATTTATTATATCTTTATATGTTATAAATAGTGATAAGCCTATTAATATCATAAATCCAGCTAATTGAATTCCAACTTCTAGTTCCTCTTTTAAAGGCTTTCTTCTAATTGCTTCTATAATTAGAAGTAACAGTTTTCCTCCATCTAATGCTGGTATTGGTAACAAGTTAGTTACCCCTAATGATAGAGAAACTAAAGCAATCATACTTAAATACTCTGATATATCTGCTGTCTTTGAAACTATATTTGATATTCCAACAGGACCTACCATTTGATCTAGTCCTACTTCTCCTTTAAATAACATTTTCAAATTTTCAAATATTGATTTCAAGAAATCTTTTGTTTCAAAAAATCCGTAATACATATTATTTATGAATGTTTTCTCAGCAGGTCTAAATACAACTCCTAAATAGTACTTTGGAACTATTTCTGGTATCAGTTCAAATTCTATTTCTTCATTATCTCTTTCTATTAGAAGTTTTATACTATCAGAACTATTATTTATTTGCTCAATAACTTTTTCTTGATTTCCTAGAACATCTACTCCGTTTACTTTTTTTATTATATCATTTACTTTAAGTCCTTGTTTTTCTGCACTACCTTCCTTATCCATTTGTACGATTTTAGTTGCATTTTCGCCAGTTTCCTTAGCTGACAAATATATTCCAGTTAACTTTGTTGGTACTTCTAAAGGTGACAACATAATTTCTTTGTTTTCACCATTTCTTTTTATTAATAGCTTTAAATCTTCTCCATTTTGTGATTCCATAATGTCTTCTACGTCTATTTTAGTCCAAATTTTTTTATCATTAATTTTTAATATTTCATCTCCTGCTTGTAATACAGAAGATGCATTGTCTCCATATAGTGTGTCTACTGTAGTTGATATATGTTCAGTTGTAACTGATGTTACAGAAAAATATAATATTGTTCCAAATATAATATTTACTGTGGCACCTGCTACTACTACTGCCATTCTTTTGGGAATACTTGCATTGTTAAAAGACCTTTCTGAGTCTACTCGTTTTTCTTCTCCTTCCATACTTACAAATCCACCTAATGGAAACAGCCTAATCGCATATCTTGTTTCTTTTCCCTGTTTCTTCCATATTGTTGGTCCAAACCCTATTGCAAACTCATTTACCTTAATTTTACACAATTTTGCAACTAAAAAATGCCCACCTTCATGTATTAATATAAGAAAACCCAATAAAAAAACTATTTTTACTGCACTTAATATAAAACTAATCAAAACTTTTCCTCCTAAATTATGCAAATAACTTTAATAAATAGAATGCAAAAGGAGCTATAAATATAAGGCTATCTATTCTATCTAGCATACCTCCATGTCCTGGTAGAAGATTGCTAAAATCTTTAATTCCAACATATCTTTTTATAGACGATGCAGCTAAGTCTCCTACTTGTGATAAAATACTTAAAATTACTGCTAAAACAGTTATGCTCACATATGATATACCTAATTGGAATACTAAATTTATAATTACTGTATAAACCAAGTTCATTATTACTGAACCTAAGATTCCTCCTACGCACCCCTCTATCGTCTTATGTGGACTAATTTGGGTAAATTTATGTTTTCCCATTAATTTACCTACTATAAATGCAAATATATCTGTTCCCCAAGCTGATAAAATTATATACCAAACTAAAAATTGTCCATTTTCAATTCCTCTAAGCAACGGAATAAACATTATAAATAGTGGTATATAACAAATTCCAAGTATTGTAACTGCTATATCCATAATATTTGTTTTCATATTTGTTATTATACCTTCAAAGAATAATATTAATAAAAATATTGGTATTAATATTCCAATTATATTTATTATATATTCATTTGGTATTATATGTATTGTTGCAATTAAGCTACAAGCTATATATCCTATGTATGTTACCGGTTTTGCTTTTTCACTACTTTTAAATGCTTTATAATATTCGTGTAGGCTCATTACAGCAATAATAGCAAAAGCTATATCTATTAAAATTTCATTTCCAAATATTAAAAACAAAGCTACTATTGGAAATCCTATTACTCCAGTTAATACTCTTGTTATATTGTTCATAAAATTTACTTTCCTCCGAATTTTCTGTTTCTCTTTTTGTATTCTTCTATCGCCATGTCTAGGTCTTCTTCTGCAAAATCTGGCCAATGTTTATTTACAAATATGAATTCTGAATAAACTAATTGCCAAGGTAAGAAATTACTAGTTCTTAATTCTCCACTTGTTCTTATAAGTAAATCTGGATCTGGTTGCCCTGCAGTATACAAATTATCAGATATCATTTTTTCATCTATATCTTCTACATTTACCCTTCCTTCTTTTACGCTACTTGCTATAGATTTTACAGCTTTTACAATTTCATCTCTTCCACCATAATTAACAGCAATATTAAAAGTAATACCTGTGTTATTTTTTGTTCTCTCTATACATTTTGCCATACTTTTTTGCGTTCCTTGAGGAAGTCTTGTAAGGTCACCTATTATTTTTACTTTTATGTTTTCTGTATCTGCTCTTTTACTATAATCATCTAAGTATGTTTGCATAAGTAGCATTAATGCTCCTACCTCATCTTCTGTTCTCTTCCAGTTTTCAGTCGAAAAGGCATATACTGTAATATATTTTATTCCTATCTTATTGGCATATCTCACTACTTTTTCTAATGTTTTTGCTCCTTCTTTGTGCCCTTGTTTTGGGTCTAAATTATGTTCTCTTGCCCATCTCCTGTTTCCATCCATAATAATTGCAATATGTTCTGGCATTTCTAAATTCTTATCCATTTTTTCTCCAATCATCCTCTTTATTTTTCTCTATTTTTAATATATATTGCGAATTCTTTAAAAAATTCTCCATTATTATATTTCTGTGCTAAATCAATTGCTTCATTAGTTAATTCTTCCAATATTATTTGTGCTTTCTCTAGTCCATACTTAGTAACATATGTACACTTTCCTTTTTCTTTGTCATTTCCTACAGGTTTTCCTAGTATATTAGGGTTACCTATTTCTGATAGAATATCGTCTCTAATCTGAAAAGTTAGGCCAACTATATCTGCATATTTACTTAAATTTTTTATCTGTTCTTCATTAGCATCTGCCAAAATTGCACCTATCAACATAGAAGCTTTTAGGAATTCTCCTGTCTTATTTTTATGAATATACTCTAAATACTCACTAGATATTTCTTTACCTTCATATTCAGTATCGACATGCTCTCCAGCAATCAATCTATCTATGGCTCTTGCTAATTCTCCAAATGCCCTTATTTTTAGATCTAATTCTCGTGGATCTTTAGTTTTTGCCAAGTCTTGGCTAATTATCATATATGCTTTATTTAATAAGCCATCTCCTGCAAGTATGGCTGTTGCTTCATTAAATTTTTTATGATTTGTAGGTTTTCCATGTCTAAAATCATCATTATCAATTCCTGGTAAGTCATCATGTATAAGTGAGAAATTATGAATCATCTCTATTGCAACAATATATGGAAAACATTTCTCATAATCTTTTTTAAAAAGTAAATATGTTTGTATAGTTAATATTGGTCTTAACCTTTTTCCTCCAGCCATTAGACTATAAGCCATTGACTCATTTAATAGCCTTTCTGGACAATCTTTTGTTATTATATATTTCTTTAGTTCATTATTTACAATCTCTTGATATTTTTTAATAGTTTCTTTAAATTCCATAATTTCACCACTTCAATTTATTTATATAGACATTATTTCTTTTTCTTTTCTTGATAGTATATCATCAATTTCAGCTATATATTTATCTGTTAACTTTTGTATTTCTGTTTCTGCATTCTTTAGATCATCTTCTGTTATTTCTGAATTTTTTTGTTTTGCTTTGAATTCATCTAGTCCATCTCTTCTAATAGCACGAATTGCAACTTTTGATTCTTCAGCAGTCTTCTTAATGTCTTTTGCCAATTCTTTTCTTCTTTCTTCTGTTAATTCAGGGAAATTCAATCTTATAACTTTTCCATCATTATTTGGATTTAATCCTATATCTGATGCTAAAATTGCTTTTTCTATCTCTTTTAGTACACTAATATCCCAAGGTTGAATTACTATCAATCTAGCTTCTGGAACTGATATTCCTGCTATTTGATTAATTGGTGTTGGTGTTCCATAATAATCTATTTTTACTCTATTTAATATTGCAGGATTAGCTCTTCCTGCTCTAACTTCTGATAAATTTTGTTCTAAAACACTAATTGTCTTTTCCATTTTTTCTTTTAAATTTGAATAATCCATTTTTCATATCTCCTTTTATTTTACTATTGTTCCTAATTTTTCACCTTTAATAACTCGTGTAATATTCTTTGGATCTGATATTCCAAATACTATTAAAGGTATATCATTATCTCTACAAAGTGATGTTGCTGTAGAGTCCATAACTTTTAAATCTTTATTTAGTATATCCAAATATGTTATTTGATCGTATTTAACTGCTGAACTATCTTTTTGTGGATCTGCTGAATATACAGCATCAATAGATTTTCCTAATAATATAACATCTGCATCTATCTCGGCTGCTCTTAATGCAGCTGCTGTATCTGTTGTAAAATATGGATTTCCTGTTCCACATGCAAATATTACGACTCTTCCTTTTTCTAGATGCTTTAATGCTTTTCTTTTAATATATGGTTCAGCTATTTCTCTCATTTCGATGGCTGTTTGCACTCTTGTGTATACCCCTCTAGCTTCTAATGCATCCTGAAGTGCAAGTCCATTCATTGCTGTAGCTAGCATTCCCATATAGTCTGCCGTAGTTCTTTCCATTTCATGTCCATATCTTCCTCTCCAAAAGTTTCCTCCACCAACTACTATCGCAACTTGAACACCTAGTTCAACAACTTTTTTTATTTCGTCACATAATTTTCCAACTACTTCTGTATTTACACCTGTCTTTTGTTCTCCTGCTAATACTTCTCCACTAAGCTTTAATAATACTCTTTTATATGGCATTTTATCGCTCACAGTTTAACACTCTCCCCTTAACAAATTTTAATCTTTACATATTCTATCATAAAACATATTAGTTTTGCACCTTTTTTTTTATTTTTATTAATATTTTAAAAATATTTTTATATAAAAAAACTTTTTTTGCCTAAATTTAAACTTTTTAAATTATTTTTTATTTCATTAATGGTGTTACATTTATTGATAAATTTATATTTTTAGTATATCATATTAATATATTTTATATGAAAGGATTTAAATTATGAGTAAAAAAAGTCTTTCAGAAAAATTACAAAAAAAATTTCATAAACGCACTTTTGTATCAGATCTAAAAGATTTGTTATATAAATCTGCAAAAAAATATGAATTTAGAAAAGCCTTTGAATTAAAAGATTCTAATGGAAAAATCTATACAGTAAATTATAGCCAATTTAAAAATGATGTAAAATCTCTAGGTTCAGCTCTTATTAAATTAGGTTTTAAAGATGCTAGAATCGCCGTTATTGGAAAGAACAGTTACAATTGGGCAGTTTCTTATCTTGCTTCAGTTATTGTTGGAATTGTTGTTCCTATAGATAAGGAATTATATATTGACGATATTTCTAATTTCATGAATAGTTCTAATGCTGAAGTTATTTTAGGCGATGAAAAATATATAAATCTAATAAATGACAATATAGATAAATTTAATAACAAGAGCATCTTAAAAATTAATTTTGATTGTAATGAAGATACCGATAAATGGAAATCTTTTTCTTCACTATTAGAATATGGAAATAATCTCATTAAAAATGGAGATACAAATTTTGATGATATAAATATTAATCCTGATGAAATGCATATAATCTTGTTTACATCTGGTACAACTGGAAAGGCTAAGGGGGTATGTTTATCGCATAAAAATATATGCTCATGTATAATGTCTACTTATGGTATTGTAAAAGTAAAAAGAAGTGACCATGTACTTTCTGTTTTACCTCTTCATCACACTTATGAATGTACTTTAGGATATCTTTTGGTAATTTATAGTGGTGGATGTATAAGCTATTGTGAAGGTCTAAGACATATAACCCAAAATATCGAAGAATTCAAGCCTTCTGTATTTCTAGCAGTACCTCTTCTATTAGAAAAAATGTTAAAGAAAATAGAATCTAGTATTTCTAAAACTTTACCTAAGTATGAAAAGAGCGGAACAAATATATTAGATAATATTCCTAAAGTAATGTTTCCAATTGTTAAAAGAAAGGTCAAAAATTCTCTAGGTGGAAGACTTCACACATTTATAGTTGGTGCTGCACCACTTAATCCTGATATAGTAAAACATTTTTCCAAACTAGGAATTAGAGCACTTCAAGGATATGGTCTTACAGAATGTTCTCCTTTAGTTGCAGGAAATAATGACTTTTATATAAATCCTAATTCCGTTGGACTTCCTATTCCTGATGTTCAATATATGATTAATAATCCAAATGAAAATGGTGAAGGAGAAATTTTAGTTAAAGGTCCTAATGTAATGCTTGGTTATTATAATGATGAAGAGGCTACTAAGAAAGTGTTTAAAAACGGTTGGTTTTACACAGGCGATTTAGGAAGAATAGATGAAGATGGCTGGCTTTATATTACTGGTAGATGTAAAACTGTCATAGTAACAAAAAATGGGAAAAATATCTATCCAGAAGAGCTAGAACATTATTTAAATACAAATCCTTTAATTGCTGAGTCCTTAGTTACAGGTTTAAATTACGAGAATGATGATGAAACATATGTAAATGCACAAATATTGCCTAATATTGATGCAATTAAAGAATACTTAAAAGTTAGTGTGCCTCAAAAAGCCGAAATCATGGCTGTAATTAGTGATATTGTATCTAATATTAATAAAAAGTTGCCTAATTATAAACATATTAAAAGCTTTATAATAAAAGATAAAGAGTTTGAAAAAACTACAACTCAAAAAATTAAACGTTATGGAAATAATGTTAATATAAAAAATGATGAAAATAAATAAATCTGAACTTCTTTCAGATTTATTTTTCTTTTATTTACAAATTTGGCAAAAAGTAATATAATTTGTACGATAGAATCAAATAAATGGGGGAATATTTATGCTATTAAATGACTTATTAGGCAATATACATATAAAAAATAAAATTGGAGATTTAAATTTAGATATAACAAATATACATTCAGACTCAAGAAAAATTAAAGAAGGTGGATTATTTTTTGCAATAAATGGTTTTTCAAAAGATGGCATTCAGTACATACCTAGTGCCATAGAAAATGGAGCTAAAGCTGTTATTGTGGAATCTAATGTTAATGTAAATGAAATTTATACCACATATACTATTCCTGTAATATCTGTAGAGAATACTAGAAAAGCCTTAGCACAGGTAGCTTGTGCATTTTATGATAATCCTTCAAAAAAATTAAAATTAATAGGAGTAACTGGTACTAAAGGAAAAACAACATCAACTTTTATGATTAAATCTATTCTAGAGGCTCATGGATTAAATGTTGGTCTAATTGGTAGTATTGCTGTATATATAAATCAAGAAAAAATTGAAGACACTGACAGAACAACTCCTGAAAGTATTGAAATTCAAAAACATTTAGCTACAATGGTCACTAAAAATGTTGATGTTGCAATAATAGAAGTTTCTTCTCAAGCAATAAAATTAGACAGAGTTACAGGTTGTGATTTTGATATAGCTTTATTTACTAATTTTAGTGAAGATCACATAAGTGCCAAAGAACATCCTAATATGGAAGATTACTTTAATTGTAAACTAGAATTAATAAAAATGGCCAAATGTGGAGTAATAAATAATGATGATCCTACTGTTTGTAAGATAAAAGAGTTATTACCTAATAAAGAAATTAAAACATTTGCAATAGATAATCCTGCAGATTTTAAAGTTAATCCAAATACTGTAACTATAACAGATTCATATATTGATTTTTCTATTTTATTCAATGGAAAAGAAGAACAAATTAAAGCTTCTATTCCTGGAAGGTTTAGTATTTATAATGCTTCTGGTGCAATAGCTGTAGCATCATATTTCGGGGTTACACCTGATGAAATTAGATCCGCTCTTAAAGATTTAAGAGTACTCGGAAGAAGTGAACTTGTTCCTAATAAACTTGGACTTACAATTATGATAGATTATGCACATACACCTTCTAGCCTAGAAAGTATATTAACTGCTGTAAAATCATATGCTAAAGGAAGAATTATTTGTGCTTGGGGTGTTGGTGGTGACAGAGATGCTGCTAAAAGACCTATAATGGGAGAAATTTCAGGAAGACTAGCAGATTTTACTGTTCTTATGTCAGATCAAGTAAGAACAGAAGATCCTTTAAAGATTTTAAAAGATATAGAAGTTGGAATTATACCTACAGGAAAACCATATAAAATAATTGTTGATAGAACCGAAGGAATCCGTTATGCTATTTCTATAGCAAAACCTGGTGATATAATAGTTATACCTGGTTTGGGACATGATTTATATATAGAAAGAAATGGAGTAAAATATCCATATAATGAAAGAGAAGTTATTAGCAAACTAATAGATGAAATGATTGCTTCAGGAGAAAAAAACATTCCAAATAACATATAAAAGATTCGCCTCCGCTACGTAAAGTAGCAGAGGCTTTTTTGCTTTTTGAGTCCTACTCAGGAATTACTTGCCATAGTAACCTTGCAGGTCAATCTCATACTTGATTGGTTCGAAATAAACTTTGTGTTCCCGCAGTAACAGTTTTTCTCGTTCTGTGAGGGTTCCCATAAAATACTTTTTTCTATCTTTCACACATGTAAAATGAACTTGCTTAAGCAATCCGCACTTGTTCTTAACATCATGGATTGGCTTAGTAGAAATGCGGTAAAGATAAGGATATACTGGAAACCCCCAGCTTTCTATCAGGCTTACTTGTAATGGAGTTAATTTCCAGATAGGATTCCGCTTTTTGGCCTGCTTCATTTGAAACAGTGTATGTTTAAGCTTGGAATCCCTGTACTGCTTATTCTTCATTCCATCCTGCCTCCTTTCAAAAAGCAAAACATCGGGGTTTACTAAACATAATATGTTTATATCACATTTTAAACAAAAAATAAAGCTAAATATCAATTTTTCCTTCAAAAACTTTATTTGTTTCCCCATCTAACCATACTACATTTTCTTGTTTATCATATCTTATATTCAAATTTCCACCTTTTAATCTTACATTTATCTTGTTTTTTAAGTTTTTATATAAATGAGCTATAACAACTGCAGAGCACGCACCTGTACCACAAGCTAAGGTTTCTCCTACGCCTCTTTCCCATACCCTTATTTCTATATTTTCATCATCCATAATTTTAACAAACTCTACATTAGTTTTATTAGGAAAATATTTATAATTTTCTATTAATTTTCCTATATTTTCTATATCTATATTTTCTATATCTTCCCAAAAGCATACAGCATGTGGATTTCCCATTGATATTGGATATACTTTTATATTTTCTATATCTATATAATTTTTATTGTATTCTTTATAATAATATACTGGTATTTTACTAAATTCTAATTCTGGCTTCCCCATATTTACTAAAACTCTGACTATTTTTAGTCCTTCAAATATTAGTTTAGTGTTTTTTATTCCAGAAACTGTCTCTATATTGAACTCTGCATTATTTACAATTTGATTCTCATATATGTATTTAGCAAAACACCTAATGCCATTTCCACACATTTCTGCTTCGCTACCATCTCTATTGAATATTCTCATTTTGCAATCAGCAACATTGCTTTTTTCTGCAAACAATACCCCATCAGCCCCTATTCCTAAGTTTCTATTACATAAATATTTTGAAAGTTTTCCATAATCATATATTAGTTTATTTTCCATATTATTAATAGCAATAAAATCATTTCCTATACCTTCTAATTTCGTAAAATAAATCATTTCCTCATCCCCTTCTATACACTATATTATGAAAGAAGTATATAAAAAGTTTTTAAATTTACTGGTAAATTTAATTTATTAGTAATATAATAATTTAAATTTAATTAGTTAGAAAGAAGATTCAATTATGTATAGAAACACATATGTAGAAATAAATTTAGGTAATATCACTCATAATGTAAAAGAATTAATTAAAAAATATAATCAATACAAATATTATTTCGGAGTTGTTAAAGCTGATTCATATGGTCATAATGATATAAAAACTGTTAAAGCTGTTATAGATGGTGGTTGCAATTATTTAGCTGTTGCTACATTAGATGAGGCATTAGAGATTAGAAAATACATTAAAGATATTCCTATATTATGTTTTGGCATTATTCCTATTGAGTATATAAATATATGTATAGAACACAATATTACTGTAACTATTAGCAATATACAATATTTACAAGTGTTGCTTAAGCAAAATACTAACAATTTAAGAGTCCACATTAAAATAAATTCTGGAATGAATAGATTAGGTACTAATAATAAACTTGAATTTAATTCTATGTTTCAAATGATAAGAAATAGCAATATTATATTAGAAGGAATCTATACACATATCCATAGTGCTCATGATAGGACTCTTACTCTTGGACAAATTAGAGAGTTTGAAAATATCACTTCTTATATAGACTTAAACGAAATTCCAATTGTCCACATTTATGCTAGTGAATCAACAATTAATTTTCCAAAACTTCCATATGCAAATGGCTGTAGATTAGGTATAGCAATGTATGGTTTTGCTAAAAACACAGATCTACACCTTCTTCCTACATTCAGCTTGTATAGTGATGTTATTCAAATAAATACTGTAAATAATGGCACTGTTGGATACAATGCTGCTTATTTAGCCAAAGGAAAAGAATATATTGCAGTAATACCTATTGGTTATGCCGATGGTATAATTAGAAAAAATACAGGAAGATATGTTTATATTAATAATAAGTCATATCCTATAGTTGGAAATATCTGTATGGATATGTTATTTGTAAAGGTGGATAATTCTGTAAAAGTTGGAGATAAAGTTATAATTATAAAAGATATTGAACATATTATAGAAATTGCTAAACATTTAGATACTATACCATATGAAATAATGTGCTCTATAAGTAAGAGAATTCCAAGAATATATATAGAAGGATAAGTATTATGAGAGATTTTGAGAAAATTAGTTTTGAACAATTTAAAAAAGATGTAAAAGATGATATGAATTTATATAAAGAATATTTATTACCTCAAAGGGATTCAGATAGTACAGCAGGATATGACATATATCTTCTTGAAGATTTAACTCTTAGTCCGGGTGAAATAAAAAAAGTACCAACTGGTCTAAAAAGTTATTTTAATAAAGATGAAGTACTTTTTATTATAGTTAGAAGTAGTACTGGCTTTAAATATAATATAAGATTATGTAATCAACTAGGTGTTATTGATGCAGATTACTATAATAATGCATGTAATGAAGGGCATATATGGATAAGCATACAAAATGAAGGTGCTTGTACTGTTTCTTTTTCAAAAGGACAAGCTATAGTACAAGGAATTTTTCTAAACTATTTAACAACTAAAAGTGATAAGAATATAAATATTAAAAGAACTAGCGATTATTAATATATATCTAATAAAAGCTGTTACGTATCATAGCAAAACTAAAGAGAATATAATTGTTTACAGCATCTATACTTCAACTTATGATATGTTTTTATCTGAGGTATATCCAAATTTCTATACTGAAAATAAGGATAATGTAAAGAATTATAGATTTGAAAAATATTTTAATATATAAATTTAAGGAGTTATAGTAATGGAAAATATTAATAGATTAGAAAATGTAAAGGAATATGTTTTTAAATTATTAGAGACAGAAGATTCTGGACATGGTACATCTCATGTTAAAAGAGTCTATGATTTAAGTATGAACTTTGCTAAAAAAGAAAATGCAAATTTAGAAATTGTAGGACTAGCTTCATTACTTCACGATATGGATGACTATAAATTAGTTGGAAAAGAAAATTCTGATAAATTAATAAATACAAAAAGAATTTTAAATCAATTTTCTATTGAGACAGATATACAAGAACAAGTAATAGAGATTATTAAAACAATGGGATATAGTAAATTATTACGTGGTATCCGTCCAAAAACATTGGAAGGAATGATAGTTTCTGATGCTGATATGTGTGATGGAATAGGTGCAAATGGAATAATTCGTTCTGTTGTTTATTCTGTAAGTAGTAAAGGCTCTGGCGTTGTATTCGACTCTACTACTTTTCCCAAATCAAATATTACTATAGAAGAATATAATAATATGGGTTCAACTTATAAAGGAGATAATGCTATAAATCATTGTTTTGATAAACAATTAAAACTAAAAGGATATATGATGACTAATTCTGGTAAAGAAGAAGCTATAGATAGGCATAATTTTATGATTGAATTTTTAAGAGAATTTTTTAGAGAGGAAAATCTTCCTGATTGGAGTAATTATTTGGAAAAATATTTAAAAGATTTGGAGAGTGAAAATATTTAATGATTATAACTAATGATATTTTAAATAAAAAAGTCCCTAAAGATATAATCCCAACAAGATTAGATAGTGCTTTAAATTTGTATACTGTTATATCATATAAAGAAAAACAAGGAATCATTTTATATAATATAAATCCTACAACATGGAATTGTCTCTATCCATTTTATGAGTCAAAACATAAATTTACAATTGATAATTATATTTCCCCAACCCATGATATAACCTATGGTCAATTAATATCAGATTACCAAAAAATATACAAACAAGTTTATGAAAATGAAAGTGGTAATTTAAAAGAAGTTAGAAAAAAAATATTACTTGATGAATTTAAAAAGACTTTTAATTTAAATAATGCTAATATATCAGATGAGTTATCTTGTATATATGAACTTAAATATTCTAAATCACAAAACGTATGGACTTTATATTATTTTGAAAATTACATAGCTAATAATATAAATAATTTAGATATTTTATTAGATCAAAAATTATATGAACAAAAGATTTTACCATTAAACGGTACTACTAAATGCTTGGATAATATTGAAATTGTAAGTAATCTCACCTATCTTTTATCAATTGAGGATAATATAAAAAAATTAAAGAGAAATATACTAAAATGCAACTATTGATATAAAACTTTCTCTAGTTCCAGTATCAATAGTTGCATTTAATTTTTTAGCTTATAATATGAATTTGAGGAATGTATTGCTGACATATATTTAATTAGATATGCCAAAGGATAATAAAATAATTATTGCTAATAATATAAAGAAAACTTACATTCTTTATTACAGAAGACAAAATAATCATTTACTACAAATTCATACTTTTAAAAAATTATAAATTAATTAGGAGGATAATGAAAATGTGTACTTGTATAAACTTTAAAACAAAAGATAATTATTTTGGAAGGAACTTAGATTTAGAATATAGATTCAATGAGAAAGTTGTTATTACTCCAAGAAATTATGAATTTAAGTTAAAAAATGGAGCTACAATAAATACAAAACATTCTATAATAGGCATGGCTACGGTAATTGAAAATTACCCGCTATATGCAGAAGCTACAAATGAAAAAGGTCTATCAATGTCAGGATTATATTTTCCAGGTAATGCTCACTTTTTCGATGAGGATAACTCAAAACTAAACTTAGCACCTTATGAACTTATTCCCTATTTTTTGGGTCTATATTCTACAGTATCAGAGATTAGGGATATTATTTCAAATCTATTAAACATTACTAATATATCATTTGCCACAAATTTACCAGTAACTGACCTACATTGGATGATAAGCGATGAAAATGAATGTATTGTTATTGAGCAAATTAAAGATGGATTAAAAGTTTATGATAATCCTATAGGAGTGCTAACAAACAACCCTCCATTTAATTATCATTTAACCAACATAAACAATTATAGCAACTTAACACCACATAATGAGAAAAATGGTTTTTCAGATAAAATTAATTTAAAGCAATATGGACAAGGAATGGGAGCAATAGGCTTGCCTGGAGATACTTCACCTGCATCTAGATTTGTACGAGCTGCTTTTAACATGCTAAATTCCATTTGCAATGATGATGAAAAAAGTTCTGTAACCCAATTCTTTCATATATTAGATTCAGTTGCTATAGTTCAGGGTACAACTATTACTAAAGAAGAGAAATATGATATTACAACATATTCTTGCTGTATAAATACAAATAAAGGAATATATTATTATAAAACATATACAAACAATCAAATTACAGCGATAAAAATGACGGAAAAAGAAAAAAATAAAAAAGAGCTTTCTATTTATAACCTAGTAGAAGAACAACAAATAAAATATGTGAACTAAAAATAAAATCTTTTGTTACTTATATTTTGGTTTTAAAAGTTTATGATTAGGTATTTATTTCTTTAATTAATTTAAATTTAAATAAAAAAAAGTTCTCCTCTTAGTAGGAGAGTTTTTTTGTTAAAAAATAAAAAACTTACTAACTAATAAAGTTTATAAGTTTTTTAATACAGCAAATCATATACAAGTAAATTTCAATGAGAGTATAGTCAATCTTTGTTATTTATTGTATAATTTTATTGGATTAAAGCTTTATAAATGGAGAGATAAAAATGAAATTTTATATAGGATCAGGAATGAAGAATTGTGAATTAGTTAATTACTATGCAAAGATGTTAAAAGAATATGGTTGGGAACATACATATGATTGGGTAAAGAATGTTGATAATGATGTATCTATAGATGATATGGTAAAGTATGCTAAATTAGAATCACAAGGTATTGCTGCTTCTGATGTAGTTATTATATTGTTACCAGCAGGAAGAGGAGCTCATATTGAACTTGGAATGGCAATGGCACTAAATAAAAAAATATTTTTATGTTCTACTTCTGGAGAAGAATTTAATATCAAAAATACTGTTGCTTTTTATGAATTACCTAAGATTGTTAAATTAGTTGGAACTGCTGACGAAAATATAAAAGAAATAATCAAATTATAAATGAAATTTAATGGCTGTATTTATCCTGGTGTCCTGCAGATTTTAGAAAGCATCAGATAAAACTATTTATGACTTTATTAGACCTATCCATAAGAAAGTAATAAAAAATTAAAATCTAATAATATTTAGACTAATTTAAATGGTTATGGCATAAGCATTCCATATATTTTTTCACTTTGTATAGTTGTAATTCTTAATTACTTTAAGTATATCCACATTAGGTTTTAAAATTTAATAGTTTTAAATTAAATGTAAAAAATGTCCTCCTTCCTAGAAAGAGGACATTTAAATTTTATATATAAAAAAACAACTTACAGACTGTAAGTTGTTTTCAAATGGAGCAGGTAGTGGGAATCGAACCCACGTCATCAGCTTGGAAGGCTGAGGTTCTACCATTGAACTACACCTGC